>CAIJFC010000158.1 GCA_903819815.1 uncultured Bacteroidota bacterium | reverse complement strand
TATAGCCGGGGGAATGTGTTCCCAGAAATAGGAACTAATCACACCGTCAACTGATTTGTCAGCAAATGGCAATTTTGTGGCATCAGCCTGAAGACCCAATTGGTAATTATTTAGCCCTTTCAAAGATTCAAAAGAAAGATCCAAGCCAAACATATTAAACCTACTTCCAAAATAATCAACACCACTTGCACAACCTAATTCAACTATTAAATCATGTTTAGTAAACTGTTTTCTAACCTCCCACAAATAACCATTACTGATTAACCATATTGGCCAACTGTGCCAAAATTTTTCTGACTTCGGCAAAAACTTTATTCTATTTAGATAAGCTCCTTCGTAAAAATCATCTTTTACAGGAAGTAATCGAACTACATTATCTTGAATGGGATAACTTACAGTCCCATCTTCTGAAATATAAAATCGACTGTTCTTACTTAGTTCAAGTGCCTGCCTTGTTTCAGGACAAATTAGATTTGCTTTCATTTAAATATGTATATGATAAGAAAAACAGTTCTCTACTTATCTAATTGGAAGAAAACTCAATAACCGGTTTCTAATTTCTAAAGAAATCGTATTCCACTGTACCCATAGTAAAATTAAAAAAATCAGAATCAATACTGGTAAGAAGAACAATGAAGCAAAAAAATAAAACTCAAAATAATACAAACCTAGCAACAAACTCGGGGCTAATGATAACATAATATCCTTAGAAGAAAAGCCCATGTAATGCTTTTTAAATTGTTTATTCACAAAATAATATGGCACTAAAACAGAAGAAACTAATTCGGCAGCTAAAAAAGACCAGCCAATGCTTCCAAGACCATAGATTTTTAAAAGAGGTATGCCAATTACTAGCAATATTACAAACCTAGTTGAAGTGATAAATGTCAATGCTTTTAAATTATTTATCCCTGTTATATAAACAACAAATGTTTTACCATAGTTAACCAAAGAAATACTCATAGTTAAAGTAAGATATAAAGCTAAATCAAACTCAATCTTTCCATTTGTCCACCATTCAAATAGAACTTTTATATATGGGGTCAAAAACATCAGAGGGATATTTACTATTAAACTGCTAACAAACCAATTTGCAATGACAATAGATCTGATTTTGTCATACTCTTCTTTAACATGAAACCTAATAAGTTCTGGAACTAATGGGTTTAAAACTATTGTTGTAGCCTGAATAAATGTATTTCCCACTGTTCTAAGTGTAGTAAAAACAGGTACTTTAAGAACACCTACTATATTTGCAATGAAGATAACAATCCCGTTTGTACTAAACTGTTCAATGAATACATTAACCGTAATTACCATTGATTTAAAAAGGTTAGAAAGACCTTCTTTAAATGAACCACCCTTCCACCAAGGGTAAAATTCAGGCATCATTTTACGGATATCATACATTATATATGCAGTATACAATAACCAGCAAATAGATATAGCTAAACACAATACATTTACAGATGCTCCTAACAGCAAAGAAACTATTATACAGGTAGTTTCAAGAACTTTAATGATAATATTTAAGTATAAACTCCTGCTATATTTACCAAGAGGCAATATTATTTTAACTAAAATTCCTCCAACACTTCCAACTAAAAACCACATTATCAAAAAAACCAAAATACCAAATGAAACATTGAATTGGGTTTCATCAATTCCAACAATTTTTTTATGCAAGCCTGAAAAAAGAATAACTAGGTAAATAAATAACTCAAAAGCGCCTAACAAATAGGCAACTTTAAAACTAGAACCTAGAAGACTTTTTGCCTCATCTTTATTTATATGAAATAATTTATTGAATTCGTTTCCTATATAATTTTGATGACCTGCATCTAATGTTCTCATTAAATTAACAAAAGCATAGAGTGTTATCCAAAGACTATATTTCTCATTTCCCCAATATTTTAAAAAAAAAGGAACTAAAACTATAGCCTGAACAAATGAAATAATAAATAAAACACCTCCCGCTATTGTACTTTCAAGTGTTCGTTTTTCAATGCTTTTTGTCATCTAACTATTTCTTAACCCCCTTTAAATATATTAATCTACGTTGTTTTCTATGCTCATCGATTTGACCAGATAGTGGTTGCCATTCATAAGTTTCACCTAGATGTTTTTTCATTTCTTCAGAATAGGTTACATATACTGCATCAACATCTGGTTGGAAATTATCAATAAAACAGGTTGGCTCAAGATTAATCATAAAAACAGGGGATTTAACTGCCGATTTCCTGATTTTTTCACAAAAGGCTGGTAGTCTGAATTTGGAATCGTATCCTGTTAAAAGTGCATCTAGGAATTTCCCTTTTTTTATTTTATCTCTACCGCTACCTTGTGACAACCCAACTCTTTGTGAAGTAATCCCATTATATCCAAGAAAATCTGGGCATAATATGATTAAAACTCCACCTTTTTTTAGCACTCTATTGCATTCATCTAAAAACAAATGAGGGAACACAGTATGTTCAATTACAAAATGGGAAAATACTATGTCAAAACTATCGTCGTCAATAGGAAATACTAATGGGTCTTCAAAATGTTTGAATTTGGCACCTACAAATTCAATACCGTTCTCATTCATCATCTCTTTAGCAAAATCAACTCCATGATATTTACTAATAAGTTCAGGATGCGCTTGCAATACTTTCGCTTTTCCACATCCAACTTCAAGTATTGCAGTTGATTTTGCTAGCAAATTAGTGATTTCTTGATGGATTGGCTGAGTTTGGTCTGCCCAAATGTTTTCATTAAAGCTTATATCCTCATAATATGAGTTTTTACCGCTATAGTATTCCGCCATTCTTGATTGAAGATTGCGCAAACTTTCCAACTCGCTTTTGGCTTTTGCAGAAACCCATTTAAATTTTCTTGAAACCATTTCAGTTGCTTTTTATCCGCTTAATAATTTTTAACCCAAATACAATTATATCTAGTCGAATTTTACGTAATAATGGAATATTCTTAATTTTCTTGGAGTTCTTAAAATTATAATTTCGGGAAAAGGAAACCCAGTCTACGTCCCATATGTCATCTAAGTAAAATTTAGACGGGCCATATTTTTCAAGATTTTCTAGTACCTGAAACTAAAAATTGTTTAGTTCTGAACTTTGTATCGATCTCATATCAATCCCAAGATCTTCCCATCCTTTAAGCCAACTTTCTGGAGTATCAGATTTTTCAAACTGGGTCACATATTCATTTAGTCTTGGCGAATAACTCAGCAATCTTCTATAAAAAGGGGCTACATTTTTTACATTTTCAATGATTCTATAATATCGTTGTCTTGATCTATATTCTATTTTCCTTGTAAGCGCATAGTGCATAAATTTTACTTCAGTGATATTCAAAATGGGTAAATCGCTTTTCTTAGGGATTCTTACACTATTAATTTTTTTTCAGTATGTAGTGCACCATCGTCAATATAACCTATATAAAAAAACTATCATGCCTTATGCACTTTTCAATTGGGAAAATCACATCTGGCTTTTCAAAACACAATACTGTACCAGGTTCAATTGTTTCAATATCATTCCAGATTCTTTAACTTTTCGCGATGCAAGAAATGAATATAAGCCAATATTTGCTCCAATATCAACGAATGTGTCGCCAATTTTTAATTCATTAAATAAATTGGCGATAGTATCACTTTTGTTTTCTAGTATATTAACTAAATGCATGTCCTGAGCACTTGAAACAAACACATCTAGATAAATATCGCTTTGTGATTTAATTAAAAATGATGAGAAAACATTCGTAAGTATACGAGAAATAAAGTGCTTACCTCTATTAATCGGAAAATATTGATTATAGAAATAAAAGCATTTAAATATTAAGTGTTTCATTGGTTAGGAATTAATTGATATTTTT
>CAIJFC010000157.1 GCA_903819815.1 uncultured Bacteroidota bacterium | reverse complement strand
CATGGCCATGATGACGCATTCTTGTCCGTATTCAGAAGTAAAAAAAATCACAGCCGACGGAACCTTGTATGAAGGTTACATCATGTTTCAAATGGCACAAAATGCAACCGAGTATTGGGATTTAAAAATCGATTATACCATTGATAGTATGGCGTATACAGCGACTTCAATCATTGATGTTCCAGCTTCTAGCAAAAGAACGGTCAACACCTTTACAGGTTCGGATGGTGTAAAGTATCTAGTGGCTTATGTTGCGCCCGAGCATCCCAAAGTGGCGGTCAACGATATGGTGGTAGGCGTTTGGAAAATGGTTGACATGATGACATTTTCGGTGGTTGACGGCTACACTGTAAAAATTGATCCTAGAATGCCTAGTATGGGAAACCATAGTTCACCAAATAATGTCAACGCGATACAAGCTACATCAGGCGATTTATACAATGGCAAACTATCCTTGACGATGACAGGCTATTGGAAAATCAGTCTGCAATTGGCAAAACCCGACGGAACGATCGTAAAAGGCGAACCCATCGCTGATGCCGTTACAGAAAGCAGTATCTTTTTTGAAATAGAATTTTAAATTCCGAGGAAGTATAAAAAGGTCAAATTCAATTTTGGTTTTTGACCTTTTTAAATGAATAGATCATGAAAAAAAAACATTTTACCTTGTTACTACTGCTGCTGACTTCTTTTCTCTTAGCACAAGAAACTAAAAAAGACAGCCTGCAACCCATACAAATGCAAGAGGTTATTGTTATTGGAAACAAAGCACAACTCGCGAGCAAACAATCTAAAATACTTACGTCTATTGACGACTATTTGCAAAAATCCACAAAAGTTGATATGATTAAACGTGGTGCTTATGCTTGGGAACCGCTGATCAATTCGATGCCCACCGAACGTACTTTAATCACGATTGATGGCATGCGTATTTTTGGCGCTTGTACCGATAAAATGGATCCGATTACCTCGTATGTTGAAGTTTCCAATCTATCCGAAGCCACTATCAGTTCGGGGCAAGAAGGTGCTTGTTATGGTAGCACTATTGGAGGTTCAATAGATTTGAAAAGAACCAGAACTAATTTTAAAACCCAAAAATGGAATACCAACTTCACTACTGGTTTTGAAACCAATAACCAACAAAAAATTCTGGGCTCAGCGATTAATTATGCCGATAGTTTGGTGTATGTTGATGTCGATTTTATGTACCGCGATGCCGAAAATTATAAAGCCGGAAATAACAAAGAAGTGTTGTTTTCTCAATTCAAAAAAAGAAACTTTTCAGCGACTTCAGGTTTTAAATTAGGAAAAAACAAACTCGTTGAAGGTTCATTAATTTACGACAAAGCCACCGATGTAGGCTATCCGGCTTTACCGATGGATGTTTCGATAGCTGAAGCGATTATTGCTTCCTTAAAGTATGAATATGCTCCGCTAGAATCTATAATTACCCATTGGGAAACCAAAGCATATTTCAACACCATCATGCACAAAATGGATGACACCAAACGCCCCCTTGTTCCAGTGCATATGGATATGCCGGGTTGGAGTAAAACCTACGGTTATTATTCAAAAATTACAGCCATTAGAGGAAGCCATCATTTTTTAGTAACCCTAAACTCATTCTATAATAAATCATTGGCTGAGATGACGATGTATCCGGCAAATCCTGATGAAAACCTTATGTTTATGCTGACTTGGCCCGACGTAAGAACTTTTTATAATGGTGTGTTTTTAGAAGATCAATACAGTTTGAATTGTCATTCATCCCTAAAATTTACGGCTGCTATGGGTAGTCATACTAACAAAATTGAAAGCGAATTTGGATTGAACAGTTTGCAGATTTTTTATCCCAATATGAAGGCGCAAAAAAAACGTTTCTTAAAAAGCATTTCTTCCAATTACAATCATGCAAAGCACAGTGTTTCCTACGGATTTGGTGCCGCTTATGGCGAAAGAGCACCATCGGTTACAGAAGCTTATGGTTTTTATTTGTTCAACAGTTTTGAAAATTTTGATAACATAGGCAATCCCAATTTGAAAAATGAAAAGTCATTCGAAGGAAATGCTTATTTAGTGTTCAAGAAAGAAAAAGTGAATATAAAAATTGCAGCTTCCTATTTTCATATTGCGGATTACATTGTAGGGAAACCTGATGCTAGTCTCGTTCCGATGACCATTGGGGCGAACGGCGTGAAGATATACACGGCACTTGATTATGCTACCATTTTTAATGTAAGCTTTACTGCTGAATATCAATTTTCAAAACTATTAAAATGGAATGCACAATTTGTTTACAGCCAAGGGAAAGACCATGAAAATATAAACTTGCCATTTATCAGTCCGCTACGGTATGCTACATCATTACTTTATACAAAAGAAAAAATTTCCGCAGAGATAATCCTTCAAGGCAATGCAAAGCAAACCCATTTCAGTTCAATTTACGGAGAAGATGAAACACCTGATTATGCGATTATCAATATGAACTTGGGCTATAAATTTAATCTCAATAAAAGTAAAGTACATACAAAATGCGGTGTCGAAAACATGCTAGATACTTATTATTCAACTTATTCCGATTGGAATAATTTCCCGCGACCAGGAAGAAACTTTTTTGTGAATGTATCGGTAGATTTTTGATTAAATCGTATTTTTTACCATGAATTTCTAACAGCAATCACATCGTTAATGTGCAATCAATGACTATTCACAATTCAATTGCACTCCTCCCCATTGCTCCAAAAAATTACTGTCACAGTTTTTAAACAAAAACACGTACATTAGCGTGACTTTTGCCAGTAATTTTTTCCCCCAAGCTGCGTTATATAATGTTGCATTATAGGCGGCAATCATCATCCCATTTCATAAGAACATCCTTCACCGTCTATAACAACATTATGTAAAAAAGCCGCCAATGCCAACGCGCGAGTGGTTTGCGCCAGGGCAACTTTTTGGGCGGTAATTTTTCCATTGTCACCCTGAGCTCAGTGGAAGGCTTCTTAATTCTAAGGATGTATGACACCCAAAAAACCACCCTTCGCGCCGCCCATAAGACCTCCGTAATAACAACTTGTATATAAAATACGTAATATCAAGTGCAAAAAAGAGAGGAACAATGTTGTACCTCTTTTTCTATTTTCGAGAGCTTTAAAACCGTTCAAATGACCAAAATCTGCACCTTGTGTCACAAAATAAGTGATGCCAAAATCTGGACGAACTGCAGTTCGAAAAATCTAATTAAAAACGACAAACAGCAGTTTTACTGCAAAGACTGCAGTAAAGATGCAATCAATTATTATTCTAACAGTGCTTGTGATGTAAGGATTAACGATAAAATCATATTATTCACTAAAGAAGGTTTAGATATAAGAAGTATAGCAAGAGTTTTACAAATTTCAGCTAGAACGGTGTTCAAATGAATACTTATCATCACAAATTAGATTGTCCAGCCTGTCATCAGTTTTGGTAAAACTTTTGAAGTTGATGAGATGCGAACTTACATCAGAAACAAAGAGAAGCTTATCTGGATAGTGTATGCCTTAAACAGCGAAACTAAAGAGGTAGTCATTTTTAATGTCGGTTCAAGAACCAACAAAATTCTGAATCTTGTTTTAAATACTTTAAAATTTGTCAAATCCAAAACCATTTTACTGACGGATCAAAGCACTACAAGTATTTTATTGACAGTAGCATTCATAGTGTGAAACGATTTGGTACCAATCACATCGAAAGAAAAAATCTGTCTTTACGGACACATCTTAAGAGGCTAAACAGAAAAACCCTATGTTATTCTAAAAGTAAAGTCATTTTGATTACTGTTTTGAAGATTTATTTTTGGGCTGTAAATGGATTCTCTATGAATATATTATACAATGTTATGTACTAAAAAATCTCAGAAATATTTTCCAAAAATTCAATGAGATGGTTTGAAGATAGTTCAATATGGCCCACAACCAAAAAAGACAAACTAATTCAGTTTGTCTTTTTTTATTTAAAGAGGTTACAAAAAATAAGTTTGATGTCTAATTTAATAGGTATGATAAAGTCAAATACTCATTACCTATTGCATTAAAACAATCCTTTTAGTTCTTTATTTTTTATTCCAATTTTAGTGGCATCAAAATTTAATTTATTTTGCAAAAGTGATGAATAAACACTTCTAAAATCTATTTCATGTTTTAAATCACCATTGTTTAAATCGGATAAATTTGGGTTCTTACCTATTACATTACCTTTATTATTTCCCCCGATAATGAACATTGGAGCAGCAGTTCCGTGGTCTGTTCCTCTTCCATTGTCTTTTACTCGACGTCCAAATTCAGAGAAAACTACTATGGTAACATTTTGTAACTGATTGTTTTTTTTCAAATCTTGGTAAAAGCTGTAAACTGCATCATTCAAATCGGATAATTTATTTTTGTGAATGATTAACTGATTATCATGCGTATCAAATCCACTAAGTGAAGTGTAATATACTTTTGAATTTAAATTGCCTTTAATCAATTTCGAAATCCATTCAAGGTTTTTAGCCAACTCTGTTTTAGGATAAATCACATCGGATGAAGTAGATTTTGCTAAAGCATTTTGTATGTCGACAGCGCTTTCAACGACCGAATTAGCTACTTTTCGAACAAAATCCAATTGTGGATTATCAGATAATTTAGTGTCGTTTTCTTGCTTATTTTTAGCATTAAATCGAGAAGGATCTTTAACAGTAATGGTGTGTGGTTCCATTCCTTTCAGCGCAAGATTGTCAATTTTGTCAAGATTTATTCCAGCAGTTGCTTGGTGTTCCTTACATTGTAAATCAAGATAGCGACCTAGCCAGCCATCATTTAAATACTCCTGATTTGTAGGTGCTGTTTGCCAAATTTCCTGGCTTCGAAAATGAGAGCGAACAGGTTCAGGATACCCAACATTTTGTATAATTGATAAATCTCCATTTTGCTGCATGGTTGCAAATCCTTTTAAAGCAGGATGAAATGCCATACCGTTTGAAGAGGAAATGACATCTTCCTTTGAAAGTGCTATTTTTGGCCGTAAGTCATAATAGAGTGGATCTTCAAAAGGTATATATGTATTTAATCCATCATTTCCTCCGTTTAATTGAACGAAAACTAAACATTGCTCTCCAATAACTAAATTCTTTTGTGATCCGAAGGCATGTAAAAAATCAGGCAATAATAGCGTTCCGCCAGTAAAAGTTCCTGTAAGTGTTAAAAATTGTCTTCTGTTCATTATATACTAATTTAGCTTTATTAATATCTGATTTCAATTTATATGAGTTGGAATTCAGGTAATTTTGCCATATAATTAAAGAGCCTAAGCACCGCATTGTCTGAGCCTTCTGTAGAACTATCAAAATCATATGCTACTATTTTTTCAAAATCTTTTTGGTTATTTTCACTGATTTGAAATAATAAACGATTTCCGAGTTCAGCAATAATTTGTTTGTTATTCTGATTCTTATTCCAATTTAATTTAGGAGAAAGCAATGACTTTTGGGAATCATTTTGCATACTATTGTCATCATTTTCTAGTCTTTTTTGCCCAAAGGGTTTGCCGTTACAAAGTGCATCTACAATCGTATTTCGTTGTAAAAAAATTTGAGATGTCAACCAAGAATTGCCACCATCCCAACCTTTTACATTGGGCTGGTTGAATAAATCCATTCCTTGGTCTTTGATAAAAAAGGCAATCGCTCTTATGTTTTTAGCAGGTATATTGAGTTCATCAATTAAATGTAAAATATATTCCAATGGATTTTTTATTTTTGAGCCTGCATTATTTTTTGCGAATTCTTCCGTGAAAATTTTAGTTAAAAGCGGTTTAATTTCAAAATCAACTTCCTTGAAATAGCTTCCATAGTATTGAACTAATTCTTGAGTTGGATCGTCATAAATAAACCATTTCAATATTTTTCGGGTAATAAGATAAGGAACTTTAGGATGTTGGAAAATTACATCAACCATTTGGTCGATTTTCAGATTACCCGATTCACCTAAATAAGAAAAGCTTTCTGTGTCTTCAAAAATCTTGCGGTAAGTCGCACCATCCTCCCCTATCCCTAATCCTGCTAAGCCTTTTGCGCCATTTTTTATATCCTGTTCCGTGTAGTTTCCTATTCCAAGAGTAAAAAGTTCCAGTAATTCCCGACTTAAATTTTCATTCAGATTACCTTTTCTATTGTCGGTATTGTCAAGATAAGAAACCATCGCATTGGTTTGTATGATTTTCTTGGTCAACGTTTTAAAGTTACCAAATGCATTTTCTCTAAGAATCTGATTGTGCTGAAAAATCCAATTATTAACTTTTACTTTTTGATAAGTAGAAACATAATGGTTGTGCCAAAAGCAAGTCATTTTTTCACGAAGTGGAAATTCATTATCCATCATTTTGGCAATCCACCATGATTTTAAATCTAAGTAGGTTTGCTGTTCTTTTTTATAAATCGCTTTCGCTTCTTCGGGATTAGAAGATTTTAATTTTTTTCGAATTGCTTGTAATTCTTTAAATGATTTGGGACTATTTTGAATAAATTCGGGTGTTTCTGAATTAACCTGTTGGGCAAAAGAATTATCTAAGAAACTATTAATACCTGTTTCCTTAATCACTTTTCCCTGTTTAGCTGAATATCCAAGTCTTAAAGACCAAAGAGTATATTTATCCATAATCTATTTTTCAATATTGTTTAGACTTAATTTTTAATAAATAGTTTAATATAAAATAAAAACTTTAGTGTCGCCATTAAAAGAATTCAGAAAAGATATAATAGTTACAGATTAGAACAATAAAGACTCGAAATATTTTAGTACTAAAAAACACAATCTAAAGTTAATTAAATAAGTTGAAACGAAAAAACCAACCCAATTTAAGATGAATTTTTAAACCATTTCCTCAATAAAATATTCAATAATCCAAAATTTGATTTTAAGATAAATCAATGTCGATTACTAAAAAATCCTAGAAATTTTGCGAGACTTTTTTATTTAATTATCTTTTGATAACTCGAAATGTTTTCATTGCTGTTTCTGTTGTTACTTGAATGAAGTACGTTCCATTTGCAAAATTTGAAATATCAATTTGTGCGGTGCTAGAATTTACTTTTTTACTTAACAATTCTTGACCAACTAGGTTATAAACTTTTACTACATTCATTTCTTGAATGTAAGATAAATTCAATACATCGTTAACTGGATTTGGATAAAAAATTAATTCAGGTTCCTTGTTTTCATCTGTTGATAGAGAGGCACAATTTCCTAAAACCACATTTGTGTGGGTGTTTAAATACTCTAGAACTGCATTTTTGAATTTATCGGCAAAAAGTATTCTGTTTGAATTGCTATTTCTAACCCCATCGTAATTCAATTCCATTTGAAATCCATTAGTAGTAATCGTAGGATCAAAACAGGTATGGCTTGCAGTTGTATAACCACCACTAAAATAACTTGCTGTTGCACCAGGATACGGAATTTGCTGACTCGGAACCGCAGGAAATCCTAAATTGGTTAGCAATGTTCCAAACGAACTTGGTCCACGTAATAATTGGGTGTGGGTATAATTATTTCTATTATTTAATACTAAATTTTTAATCGAACTTTGATTAATATATGCTGTAGAATTTAGCGTCGTTTCGGAAAGTTCAAGGTCACTAGCGCTTAATAAGTACCCTAATTCTATACGTTGAATGGTATGGCCGTGACCATGAAGATCTACAAAAAGTATTTTATTATTGTACTGCGAATTGGCAGCATTTTGGGCCATTGTTATAAAATTATGGTACTCGTTCCACGCGGTCATTGCTTGTGAATTATCGCAGGCACCATCTGCTAAATTTCTATTACAATCTAATTTAGTTCTTTTTAAATTACAAATAATAACATGGGGATAACACCCCGTAGCCAAAAAAAGAGCGGCTTTTATTTGTTCGGCAGTTTCAATTGTGAAGGAATCAGTAACTGTTTCGGGATTATTACAAATTCTTGTTGGAATTGAAGTCGGGGATAAATCGCCACCATGAGGCACTGATATTACAATGGGTAAATTTCCAACTTGATACTCAACATAATTATTTGTGCCGTACAATGTTTGAGAAAAACATTGTGTCTGTGAAAGAAACAAATAGAAGAATAGAAATAGTATTTTTTTCATTTGCATGAGTGCTTAATTTTAATTGAATATCTTATTTTATTAAAACCTTTCCAGGTCGCTTTGTGTTATAATTCCCATTATCAATAACTAAAACGCCATTAATTATGCTGTATTTTAATCCTTCAGCATAAAGTGTTGCATCAGTATAATTGGCTTTGTCCTTAAAAGTTTTGGGGTCAAAAATGATGACATCTGCAAAATAGCCCTCTTTGATTTTCCCTCGATTTGGAATTTTAAATATCGATGCGGTTTCAGAGGAACTTCCGTTGATGAATTTTGCTACAGAAATTATGGCGTCTTCTTTTACATATTTATTGTATTTTTTTGGAAACGAACCGTATTTTCTCGGATGTCCTTCGTTACCATCGGATCCTGTTACAACCCAGGACTGCTTCATAAAATTGAGTATGTCTTTTTCATTCATATTAAAAGAGGCAACCCTAGCATATCCTTTTTCTAAAATTTTGAAAACGGTTTCCTCAGGGGATAATTGTAAAATTGAAGCAATTTCTGCAACGTTTTTACCATCATAAGCATTCCCTTCTGATTTTACAATTAGAAGTTTTTCAGGACCGCCTCTTAGGGCAATATTTTCTTTAGTTTCCTCAAGGATTTTTATTTTCAATAAAGGGTTTTTATACCTGACAAAAAGGGAATCATTTCCGCCACTTTCAGCCCATCTAGGAACAACTGCAGCTTTAAGTCCAGTAGCAGAGGCATCATAAGGATATTGATTGGCGGTAATATCAATTCCTTCGGATCGACTTTTTTCTATCAATTTAATTATGGCTTCACTTTCATTCCAAACACCGATACCCAAACATTTTATGTGAGATATATGAATTGGTAATTTTGCTTGTTTTCCAATTTCTATAGCTTCTTGAATTGAAGGAATTAAACCAATAGAATAGGAACTTTCATCTCGTAAATGGGTGTCGTAAATACCTCCATTTTTAGCTACAACCGTTGCCAAATCTATTACTTCTTGTGTATCGGCGTAACTTCCTGGAGAGTAAAACAATCCTGTTGACAAACCAAATGCACCAGCATCTAATTCTTTTTGAAGTAAATTTTGCATTGCTTTTACTTGGTCGGGAGTGGCTTTAATTTTGCTATTGCCTATTACTTCTTGTCGCAAAGTTCCATGACCTGCTAATAAAACTACGTTGGTTCCCAAACCATTTTTTTCAAAAATAGTCTTATATTTTATAGTTGGAAAATAACTTTCGCCATCATTTCCAACAATCACGGTAGTAACCCCTTGCATTAAAAAAGGCAAATTAGGAGAGGTACTTTTCTTAATTAAATCTTTGTCAGCATGCGTGTGCGGATCAATAAATCCCGGGCAAACAAGGAGTCCGTTGGCATCAATTGTTTTATCGGATTTTAATCGAACCCACTTTTCATTTCCTATAAAAATAATTTTATCTCCTTTAATCGCTATTGAAACTTTTTCAGGAATAGTATCATAACCATTATAAACAATTCCATTTTTAATGATTAAATCGGCTTCAACTTTTTTCTTGGAAGCGCAGGATAGGATTACAAATAAAAATAACACAAGAAATAACGAATGGATTTTCATATTTATTTGTTTTTTAACTTAAAAAAAGGTTGCCAAGAATTCTTAAACAACCTTTTATTTAATCATAAAATCAATTTTTATTCATTTAATTGTGTTGGGGTAAAAATGGTAAGTCCTGTTGGAGCATTCGAATTGGTATTAATTTCGTCTTGAGAAATTAAAAATCGTTCGGGATGCAGTGTAGCTGTGGTATTGTTAAGTGGAATTTTTACCGCAATGTCATACTCGTTTTTTCGCAACCTTCTTGCATCGTTCCAAGGCATGAAGGTGCCGAATCCAGTTACATAACGTTCTTCAATAATTTCTCTTAACAAGGCTCTTGTGCTATTAATATTATCCAAATTTTCCAATCCTCCATTAGCAAAATCAGTAGCGACATAGGCAGTATATAGTTTTACATCCGTTGCAGCTCTTTTATCAAAAGAATCGGCAGATGCCAAGAAGGTACGCACTTTATTAAGTTGAAGCAATCCTTCGTTAAAACTTACGGTTCTGGTTCCTGTTTCGGCCAATATTAATAAATTTTCCTGGTACGTAACCAAATCCATCGGTTTAAATTCACCATTGATAATTGTTGTAGTTCCAGTTCCAGTAATCGAACCCGCATTTAGATGATTTCTTCTTGCTTGCTCATTTGTTTTAACGTTTCTTCTAGAAATTGTTGGAAAACTGGTTTGGGTGTCTAATAAATTTCTACAAAAAGTATTGTTTACGGATAAATATCCAACTCTAGTTCCTATCATAAATCGGTATAAAAGATTTTCTGCACCTGTTAATCCTGTTGAAGGTGGTGTGAATTTCATGGTTCCTGCATAATCAGAAATTCCATTTAAAGCAGCGGCATAAGCCAAAGCATATTGTCTGGTTTCTAGATAATATCTTGCTTTTAAGGTGTAGGCTGTTTTTTTCCATTTGTCTTTATTTCCTGCAAAAAAGATATCTTCTGCGAGCGTATTTTTAGTAGTTGGATCGCTAAGCAATACTATTGCTTCGTCTAATTTTGTTTGCAAAGCGTTATAAATAGTCAATTGTCTATCAAATGCTGGATCACTAATCGCTGGATTTACTGCTTCAGAATATGGAATATCTCCCCATATAGAAGTAGCGGTTCCCACAGCATTCGCCTCAAGTACTTTACAAATACCTTTAATTAATTGTCCTTCGGTGTCGGTTCCATTTATAGCATAATATTTATTTATTTCGCTAAACTGTTTTAACATACCATTATACAAATAGCTCCAAGCGCTGGTTGATTCTTGGGATGAAATATCATAATTGTATATTCCAAGGTACAATGAAATTTCACCTCTATATTGACCGGTCCACATCCCTGCAATTCTTTGTAAATGACTTTGATTGATAGCTACATTAGCCAACATAGTTCCTTTTATCAATAATGTAGGGGGTATAACCTCATCCGTTGTGATGCTGTTTTGATTGTTGTTCAAATCTTCAAATGAACTATCGCATGAAAGCACTAAAAATAGTGTTATTATTCCAGAAATTAATTTAGTTTTCATAACTCTTAATATTTAATTTGTAATGTGAATAAGTACGTTTTTGATGCCGGATTTGTAAAATAATCAATTCCAAAACCATTGCCAACACCAGTTTGATTGGTCTGAGGATCTACTCCCAATAAATTAGTCCAAATAGCTAAATTTCGCCCTGTTAGAGTAAATGTTGCTGAGGCTAATTTTGTTTTCTTCTTGAAACCCTTAGAATTTAATGTATATCCAAGAGTAAGTTCGCTTAAACGAGTCCAAGAAGCATTATTGTTTATCGCAAATTCATTAATAACCGAAGCTCCTAAACCACCACCAATAGTGGTATAGTAGGCTTCATTTAATAAAACTGGACCTGCTCCAAAATCTCTAATGTTTCCACGTACAGGAACTCCAGCTAGATGAAGAACTCCCGCACGGTCTCTAATGTTTGTTGAAGGAATAACATCGTTACCCACTTCTTCAGAAGTACCAAAACTCCCCAAAATGAAACGGGTACGTTCCGCAAAATCACCTCCTTGAGAGGTTTCAAACATAATATTTCCAAAAAAACCTTTGTAATCCGCTTTAAAACCAAACGCTCCACGCCAATCTGGATTTGGGTCTCCTATTATTCCTTGTTCAGAATCTAATTGTGGAAATCCGTTGGCATCTAAGTTGAAAGTTCCATCCGCATTTCGTAAGGCTCTAGTGCCCCAAAGAGTACCCAATTGGTGACCAACTACTGCTCTAGAACTAATTGCTTCACTGGTCAACGCAAGCGAAGTTGCCCCTTGAATATCGGTTACTTCATTTTTATTATTATTATAATTGCCATAAATAGCAGCATTTAGCCCTTTTTTAGATTTTAATAATTGCAAGTCAAAATCAAATTCTAAACCTTTATTTTTCAATGCCCCACCATTTCCATAAATATAATTTGCACCAGTACTTGGAGTTAATGGAATGTCTAGCAATACATTGACTATCGTATTATAGTAATAGGTACCACTTAAAGTCAAACGGTTATTGAAGAATTTCAAATCGGCTCCCAATTCATATTCAGTTTTGATTTCAGGTTTTAAATTTCTGTTTCCCAAGTTACTGTTGTAGCTAAAGCCACCTCCAAAAAGGAATAAATTTAAAGGATCATCGTAATCTGAATACGTTGGTGTTTGATAGGTGGTTTGGAATTCATGAGGGTTTGGCTTTACTCCAACTTGTCCTACACCCGTTCTGATTTTCCCAGAACTTAGTATTTTATTGTTTTCAAAAAATTTCAAATCTGAAAATACCCAAGAGGCATCAATAGAAGGATATATAAAAGACCCTAACATGCTCGATGCTTTTTCTAACGCAACAGATGTATTAAGGAAAAGTTGCTTTTTGTAATCAAAAGAAGAGGTAACATAGGTTCTATAAGAAGCAATTTTCCTAGTTAAATTAACTGTAGGGTCCAATTGTGAAACATTAGCAAAGGTTTGAGCCATGCTGTTTATCAGAAAGTTAGTTCCTTCATTGTAAACACTTTTTCTATCTCGATCATTAAAATTATAACCCAAAATAAAGTTTCCATTTATAGTTTGTGACAAACTGAATGTCTTGGTTTGGGCAATTACATCAAAATTTAATATTTTGTTGTTTATATTATCCAATCTAAACGAACCCGCAGTAAAACTAGCTGAATTTACAGGCGAAAAATAACGCCTTTCGTCATTATAAGTATCATAGCTTCCTCTGAATTTCAAAGACAACCATTGATTTGCTTTATAATTCAAATCGGTAGAAAAAATAAATCGATCGACCAAATTAGGTGCTTTTTGTTTGTATAAAGTCCATAACGGATTATTGTAACCCGGATTTGCAAACTCCCCAATTGGGTTTCTATAAGAACGTTGTCTTTTTGGGTATAACTGACCTGTAGGGCTGTAATAATCTCCAACATATTGTGAAATATCAAAATCGGGGGCATTTCTCAACAAACCTAATAACAAACCCGCAATACTAGAGTTTTGTTGGATTCTATTGGATTCGGTGTGTGCATAATCCAACTTCGTAGTTATGCTCATTTTTGGATTAAAAATATACTTCCCGTTAAAACCAATATTTGTTTTTTTATAATCACTTTCATTGATAAAACCTTTTTGGTCAATACTTCCAAAACTAACGCGGTAGTTTCCATCTTCATTTGCATTTCCAAAACTTAAATTATTTTTAACAGACGTTGCATTTTGAAATACTTTGCTTTGATTTTCATCGATATAAGTATTTCTAGAATTTTTAGTTTTTATCAATAAATATTCCAATCCATCTTCCCCAATAAAATACCCTTTTTCGGCTCTGGTAAAATAGTCATCTGCAGCACCTGATCTTGTAGAAATTCTATCTCCCCATGATCCAACTGGAATTGTGTTAGTCGTAATATTACTTAAGTCGGCAGAAACACCGCCTGTTCCTTGTCCATAATTGGATTGAAGCGGATGCAACTGTGCTATTTTGTCAAATGACACCGTAGATTTAAATTCTACATTAATTTTTCCTGTTTTTTTACCTTTTTTTGTGGTAATCACCAAAACACCATTAGCTGCTTCAGAACCCCAAACTGCTGCTGCCGATGCTCCTTTTAGAACTGTAATCGATTCAATATCATCTTCATTAATATCATTCAATCTTGATTGTTGGGATGTTCCAGAAACGTTACTACTATTTCCATATAAATTGTCATTACTAATGGGTACACCATCCAATATAACCAATGGCTGCGTATTTCCATTAATCGTATTTGCCCCTCTAATTTGTATGTTTGAACCCGCACCAGGATCACCATTTGCTCTTGCAATTCTAACACCGGAAGCTTTTCCTTGCAAAGAATTAATTACGCTTGTTTCACCCGAATTGGTTAATTGATCTGCCGTGACTTTAGTATAAGTGGATCCTAACGTTCTTTTATTTACTTCCAATCCTAATGAATTGACTACGACTTCGTTTAGCGCTAGCGCACTTTCTTCTAAAACTATATTTAGTTTTATTTTATCTTTAACAGCAATTTCTTGAGGTGCAAATCCTATAAAATTTACGATAATTATCGCCTCTTCACTAGTAACTTTCAAACTGAAAGCACCATTGAAATCTGAAGTAGTTCCATTATTAGTGCCCTTTTCTAGAATTGACGCTCCAGGCAATGGACCAACGCGATCGTTGACCGTTCCTGTTATCGTTTTTTGTTGCGCTATCGAAATGCCACAAAAAAATAGTGTTAAGCACAATGATAAAAGTATTTTTTTATTCATTTTATTTTTATTTTGGTTTAATTAATAGATGGTTTTTTATTTATGGTTTTAGTATATAAACTAGTATTTTCATCATTTCCTGGGCTGAAACTTGACCTCTAATTACAATGTCTTCTTTGGGAGTGGCATCACCAATTTCGTAGGTTACGCCAACGGCATTGTGGCCATATAAAAACCACCCTTTAGAAACGGGTTCTTGACTATTTCCAGATGATTCATTCACTTTATAACCCGGTATATTTCGTTCTAATCCGGCAAACCAATAATCAATGAAGTTGGGCATTGAAGTGTTCTCTCTTTTTTTATTGGTATAAAAAACATCTTTAGTAGTGGAATGGAAATCCAATCCCAGAATAATATCCCCTTCATCATCTTCTGAGGCAGTATTTATGAATTTTACGATTTGTTTAATTTCCGGCTGATTGTAAACGGACCAATCTCTGTTTAAATCAATTCCGCCATAATTATGTCGCCAATGCCCAAGGTCAACCCCATCAGGATTCACTATTGGAAAAGCAATAATACGGTAGGTTTTTAAAAAAACATCCGACAGTTCTGAGTCGTCTAGGATAGTTTCTAAAAAACTTTGAAAAGCATAATATCCAGTGGTTTCTGGTGGATGCTGGCGCGTGAGTAAAACAATAATTTTTTTATTTTTTTTATCCCCTTTATAGATGTCTAGTACAGGAATATTTTTACCAAGTACCGAATTTCCCGCACTTTTAACAGTGACATATTCTTTTCCTGAAACCAGACTCGTGTACCAATTTTTCACCTCTGTTGAAGATTGGATTTCTTGAGCCGCAACCAAAATGGGTTCCTTACTTAGATTCAGTTTAATGGTAACAATACTGTCGTTTTTATAAACAAAAGCAGGGTCAATAGCAGTCCAATTATTATTTATCTTCAGTTTTGGGATGTACCTGTGTTTATAGTCCTTAGGATATTGAAAGGTAAAATAAAAAGATTTTGGAGAACTTGACCAAGTTTTGAAAGCATAGTAACCACTATTGTTTATAGGGGAATTTTCGGGTTTAATTATTACAGTTGCGGTACTGTCGTTTTCTAGAGTAAAGTCACTTAATCTCGCCCCATCAAATTCATTACTTGCAAAAACACCCGCTTTTTCTAATTCGTATGTTTTTTTAATTTGCAATTCAATTGGCTTGGTTCTGGTATTTACTGGAGAATTAAAAGATACCGATTGCTGAGCGTAATCACTTTGAGTTAATCCAAAAAAAAGTGTAAGTAAAATAATCCGTATTATTGACGATTTTTTTATTTTCAAAACTAT
>CAIJFC010000156.1 GCA_903819815.1 uncultured Bacteroidota bacterium | reverse complement strand
GTTGCTGTATTTGAGCTTTTCTTTTTGGTGTACCGATTTACATCAACATCGTCTTCTACAATAGTAATATTCAACTCTTTAAACTTCGTTTGTATTTCGGAAATCTTATTGGTTCGGTACGATTTAATTTCATTGGAAGTCAAATTTTCTTTTGAAATTTCAGCCCCAACGGCAACTGTATTTATTAGTAATTTGGCTTTCATTAATTGGAAAACGGCTTTTATTTGCATTTCTTCCAATAGCACTAATTCATCGAAATAGGCCTTTGCTTTTTTAGCGCGTTTCACCTCTTCGATTTTCCATAAAATATCATAAACAGCGCAATCCATGGTTACAAAGAAATAATTATAAGCCGCATGTATACGATCTGATATAAGGTTGATATCGAAATTATCGGCGGCAAATAGTTTGTCCAATTGCGATACGAATTTTCTGGATGGATCCAATATTTCTCCGATACATTCTGATTGTTTTTTGGCCCAAACGGCGTGTTTCGACTTCTCAGAAACCTCTGATTTTTCGTTATAGCTGAACTGATGATTTCTCCATTCTTGAGCTAAATCGGCCCAATCAAAGGTCGCTTTTAAAAAATTATGGAGGTACTTTTTGGTGTCTTGTTGCAACGATTCCGCAAGCGCTTCCTCTGAAGCTTTATTTAAGGAATAATCCATCACATCTTGATCGTTTGAAATGCCATTCATTCGCAACGGAGAAAGCAAGATTAAACCATTTAAAGCCCTTAATCTAGATAAAGCAACGTAGGCTTGCCCAGGAAGAAAAACCTGCGAAACATCAAGCGCCGCTTTGTCAAAAGTTAAGCCTTGGCTTTTGTGAACAGTTATTGCCCAAGCTAATTTTATTGGATAATGCACGAATGTTCCTAAAACTTCTTCGTCAATTTCCTTGGTCATTTCGTTGACTTTATACCGAATATTCTGCCATTCGTATTTTTCAACTTCTATGGTTAAATTTTCATCTGGAAAATGAACTAGGATTTCATTACTGGATAATGATTTTATGAAACCCATTTTGCCATTGAAATACTTTTTCTCAAAGGAAGGGTCGTTTTTAACAAACATAATTTGAGCACCAACTTTCAGTTGTAAATTGTGTTCAATTGGATATATTTTATCTGGAAAATCGTCAACAATTTCGGGATTAAAAGTCATTAATTTTCCCTCTAAATCATCGAGAGCTTTGGCGTTTGTAGCGTCTGCTTTGGCGTTGTGAGTGGTAAGAATGATGTACCCTTTGTTCTTGTTTAAATCGAAATTGGGTTTTACATATTGATTTAAAACGGCAATATCATCGGTTGAAATTTGGTTGTTTCTTAGGTTATTTAATATTGAAATAAAGGCATCGTCCGATTGACGGAAAATCTTTGATAATTCAATATATAGTGGGGGATTTTGCTGAATTACGTGGGAATGAAAAAAGAATTTTCCGTTGTAATATTTTCTCAAAGTGCTCCATTCTTCGTCTCGAATTACGGGTGGTAATTGCAATAAATCACCAATAAAAAGAACTTGAACGCCTCCAAAAGGGACTTTCTTTTTTCGTACCGATTGCATCATAAAATCGATGGCGTCTAATAAATCGGCGCGCAACATACTCACCTCGTCAATGATCATCAATTCCATATTTCGGATGACTGATTTTTTTAAACCGCTCATTTTGAAATGTCTAACTAAAGTGCTTTTGGTTTCAAATTTGACATTCCCTGAAAAATGAGGCGCTGAATTATCCGGAATAAATCCTCCGAAAGGCAATTGAAACATGGAGTGAATGGTAACTCCTCCGGCGTTCAAAGCTGCAATTCCTGTTGGCGCAACTACCACGGTGTTTTTGTGTGTAGTTTTAATAATTTCCTTTAAAAGAGTGGTTTTTCCGGTTCCTGCTTTTCCTGTTAAAAATAGGGAGCGGTTGGTTTGGTTGATAAATTTTAAAGTAAATTGGGCGGCTTCAGATATCGTTTGCATTGTTGTAAATTAGATGCTGAAAGTACAATATATATTTTAATAAATACAAAAAAAATGCCTTCAATTGAAGGCATTTTAATTATGAGGAAGAACTATTATTTCTTTTTTTCTACTCCTTTTACGTCTGTTTTAGCTTCTGATTTTGAAGATTTATACTTGTCGTTTAATAGCTTTATAATTTCTTTGGTGATGTCGTATTTTTCCTCAGCATACAAAACTGATGCTGCGTCTCCAGTGCCATATATGTAAGCGTATCCTTTTTCTTTACCGTAAGATTTGATAAACTTTTTAACACTGCTAACTACAGAATCAATTTCTACTCCGCTTTCTTGTTGTAATTGTTGACCAATAGATTGTTGAGCATATTGAAGCTGTTGCTCTCTTTTTTGTAATTCCGCTCCTTTTTGTTCTGCCCAAGCTTGACCTTTCATTTGAGCCTCTTTTTGGAAACTTCCCGCTTCTGCTTTAAATTTTGCAATTTCAGCTTCTAGTTCTCTCCCCATTTCTTCCGATTTGGCTTTGTATTTTGCTTCGATGTCTTTTGCTTCTGTATACTCAATCATTAATTTTGAAGTATCTACGTAAGCGGTTTTTGTTGAGGCAACTTCTGCAGTTTTATTACATGAGATAATTGAAAATGCGATTGCGATAATTACTAATGATTTTTTCATCCTTTTTTGATATTGATTTTTTAATTGTTGGTAAAAGTATAAATTTTAATTTAATAACTAAAATGTTTAAAATTGTAGAATATACGAACTATAAGTTTTTGTAATTGTTTTTTGGTTTACTATAATAATTAGCTATATAAATCGGGTTTGTTTAAGCGCATTTCGGCTAATTATAGAAAAAAGAGCACAAAAGTTATATTGATTTCAAAAACTATCTTTTAAAACGCTTTAAAACGCTTATTCGTTGTTTTTTAACACATAAATGTGAGACGAATACTCCAAACTCGACTTTGCTTTCCAATTTGATACCAATCCAATGCAAATTGCTTTTACAAAATTCATTTTTCCATTTTTATATTTTTCAGAAAGCAAACTCACATAAAAAGAATCAAACTTCATGGGAAGGACTTTTTCCAATTTTATGTTTTCTTTTTGAAAAAGTAATTGGATCGCTGTTTTAGAAAAATGCCAGAAGTGAATTGGCACATCAAATGCTGCCCAGAACTTTCCGTAATAGTTTGCATCATAGGATTTGAAATTCGGGACCGCAATAATTATTGTTCCATTTGGTTTAACCAATCTTTTTAATTCTTTGATTTGAATTTCAAGATTTGGTATATGTTCTAGAACGTGCCACATTGTAATTACATCAAAAGAGTGGCTTTCTAAATCTTGAGTAGAATCCGAAAATTTAATGCCTTTTCCAATTGCAATTCCTTTAGCTTTTTCGCTTGGCTCAACACCAATTGTCTCCCACCCATTTTGTTTTGCGGTTAATAAAAAATCTCCGGTTCCCGCTCCAATATCTAATAAATTGCCTTTTGAAGAACTGCAATTATTAATCAAATTTAATTTGTTTTTTAATGCGATTCCTTTTACAAAATGATACGCTTTTTCAAATAAAGATCTCTTCGAATCGGTGTGGGAAATATAATCGTTGCTTTCATAATACCTTCCTAGATTTTCAGGAGACGGTTGCGGCGATGTAATTAATAGATCCAGATCTTGATCATAATACAGGTCGAAAGTCTCCTTAGAAACGGAATAATCAATTACGGTAAGAAAGTGTTTTTTATTAGAAATATCCATATTTAAATATTGTAATTTTAAACTGAAAATTGGAACAGCTCAATAATATCGGGATTTAACAAAGTAGTTTCACGTGGAACATTAGCATTCTGAAATCTAAAATCTAATATCATTAACGTCCCATATAAATTAACAAAACAGAAATGTCGCTTGGAGAAACGCCGCTAATTCTAGATGCTTGTGAAATGGTTACGGGTCTAATTTTTGACAACTTTTGCTTGGCTTCTATCGACATTGATTTGATGTTGTTGTAATCAAAATCTTCTGGGATTTTTAGATCTTCCAATCGCAATAATTTATTCGCGTTGTTTCTTTCCTTTTCAATATAACCCGAATATTTAACTTGGATTTCTGCTTGTTCTAATATCTCCCGATCGATATCGTTTGATTCTATATACTCATTTACTTTGTCTAATTTCATCATGTCTTCAAGGTCAATTTGAGGACGAGAAAACATTTTGAACATCTTATCAGATTGATCAACTAGAGTCGTTTCTTTCTCTTCTAAGATCGGATTGGCTTCTGCTGGCGTAATGCTCGTTTCTTTAAAAAAAGCAACCATTTTTTCCGATTCGTTTAACTTGTATTCCATTCTTCGAAGGCGCTTTTCTGATGCTAAACCCATTTCATAGGAAAGCGGCGTCAATCTAAAATCGGCGTTGTCTTGACGCAATAACGTTCTGAATTCCGCTCTTGAAGTAAACATTCTATACGGTTCTTCTGTTCCTTTTGTGATTAAATCGTCTATTAAAACACCAATATACGCTTCGTCTCTTTTTAATATTAAAGGAGCCCGTTCTTGAACTTTTAATGCCGCATTGATTCCTGCCATTAAGCCTTGCGAAGCCGCTTCTTCATATCCCGTAGTTCCGTTAATTTGACCCGCAAAATAAAGTCCTTCTACCAACTTCGTTTCTAGTGTATGCTTTAATTGAGTAGGTGGAAAATAGTCGTATTCTATAGCATAGCCTGGTCTAAAAAACTTAACTTTTTCAAAACCAACTACTGAGCTAAGCGCTTTAAATTGGATGTCTTCTGGCAAGGAAGTGGAAAACCCATTTACATAAACTTCTACCGTATTCCAGCCTTCTGGCTCCACAAATAACTGGTGTCTTTCCTTGTCGGCAAATCGATTTATTTTGTCTTCAATAGAGGGGCAGTATCTTGGGCCAATGCTTTTAATTCTTCCGTTAAACATCGGAGAACGGTCAAATCCTTCTCTTAAAATGTCGTGAACATCTAAAGAGGTATAGGTCATGTAACACGATTTTTGAAGCGTGAGCGGCTTGGTAATATCTGAATAAGAGAATTTGTCTGGTTTTAAATCGCCTTTTTCTTCGTTCATTTTGGAATAATCCAACGATCTTCCGTCGACTCTTGGCGGCGTACCTGTTTTCATTCTTCCTGATTCAAAACCTGCCTTTACCAAATCTTCCGTAACTCCGTAAGAAGCACTCTCGCCAGCCCTGCCTCCTCCGAATTGTTTTTCACCAATATGGATTAAACCATTAAGAAACGTCCCGTTTGTAAGCACTACGGTTTTTGCTTTTATTTGTATTCCTAAAGAGGTTTTTATTCCTTTAATTTGTCCGTTTTCGATAATTAATCCCGAAACCATTTCTTGATAAAAGTCAAGATTTGGGGTTTGCTCCAACATTAATCGCCACTCTTCAGCAAATCGCATTCGGTCGCTTTGTACTCTCGGAGACCACATTGCTGGCCCTTTTGACTTGTTCAACATTTTGAATTGAATGGCAGTTTTGTCAGACACAATGCCTGAGTAACCTCCAAGGGCGTCAATTTCTCTTACGATTTGCCCTTTAGCAATTCCTCCCATGGCGGGATTGCAAGACATTTGCGCAATGTTTTGCAAGCTCATAGTGACCAATAGTGTTTTGGCTCCTAAATTAGCGGCAGCGGCAGCGGCTTCTGAACCGGCATGGCCAGCGCCAACAACAATAACATCGTAAGTGTCTTGAAACAAATTCTTTTTATTTAATAATCGTTATAACTATGTTCCACGTAAAACCTATTTTTCTGACAATTTAAATGCAAAAATACAAAAAATAATTAGCCCCGATTGAAAGGAAAATCCTCGAGAATTTTTTCGAGAGATTTGGAATGAAAGCGGGAATATAAATTCTCGAGAAGCCTTAAATTTCGCTTCCGATACTTATTGTTCCACGTGAAACATTTTCATTTTTTCCTCCTCTTTAGACCTCATGATACGCTCGTCAGATTCGGTTTTATCTTTGTATCCGCAATAATGCAAAATCCCGTGAACCAAAACGCGTTGGATTTCTTCGTGAAAAGTCACTTTAAAGTCGGATGCGTTTTCTTTTACCCTTTCAACCGAGACAAAAACATCTCCATTTATCTCATTTCCAACGGAATAGTCGAAACTTATGATGTCGGTTAAGGTGTCGTGATCCAAATATTGTTGGTTGATTTCCAATAAATAGTTGTCGTCACAAAAAATGTAATTGATTTCCCCTTCTTTTTTGTTTTCAGAGAGAATTACCGACGAAAGCCACTTGGAAAAATCGGGCTCGTTGTGCAATTCAAATTCGGTTTCGTAATTAAAACTAATCATTGTTTTTAAAATATTCTTGAACCTTTTGGTTAAAATTGGAACGCAAAGGTAAGCTTTGTCGGTTTAAAATTTCAATGCTGTTGAGATATTCTTGCAAATTCGACGGAAGGGGTTTGCTTTGATTGTTGAATTCTTTTTGGTTGGTTTGCGATTGGCGTTTCTTTTCTTCCCCTTGTTGTTGAGTTGCTTTTTCTAATTTTAAGAGCTCGTATTGCAAGTTCAATATTTTTTGTAACGTCTCGTTATTAAACCCTTTATTCAACAATTGCTTTTCTATTTGCTTCATTTGTTCTACTGCGTTTTTTCCGTTTCCGCCGATGCCTTCTTTATTTAAAGCGTTTTCTAAAGCCTCGCGAAGTTGTTTTTGCTCTTGATAAATTTTCATGATTTCGCCTGCATTTCCTTCTCCATCTTCGCCATTTTCTCCGCTTGGCGTAGATCCGTTGCCCGATTTCCCTTCGCCTTTAGATTTCCCTTTCTCGCCTTCGCCGGGCTTATTTCCTTCACCAGGCTTGTTGCCTTTATTCATTCCTTCTTTCATCTTTTCGCCAAGACCTTCTTGCTTTTTGATAATGTCTGGAAGCTGCATTCCTGATCCTTGTCCCTTTCCTGGTTTAGGTTTTCCGCCTTTTCCAGAACCCGACATTTTCATTTCAGATTGCATGTTGTTTAAAGCATCACTTAGAAAATCCGCCAGTTTATTTGAAGCAGAAATCGCATATTGTTGGTGTGAAAGACCTTTTGTAATTTGAAAAGCTACAAAACTATTAAGCGCTTTGTCTATATTATAATGTACATTACCGATTTCTTTAGTGACGTTTTCGGCAATTTTTGGGTTTCTCAAAGACATTGCAAACAAACTGTCGTCAACATGTTTGAACTGTTGTTTTAGGTTTTGCTGGATTTTTAAATCTTTATTAAAGGCAGGAGAACCGCGTTTTAAACCTTTAAATTGTTTCATTAAATCCTCTTGCGAAAAAGAATATGCGAGTAAATTATCTAAGATTTGACGAAGCATTTTCACGTCTTCTTCAAGCTGATCCATTTCTGCCCCTGCCATACCTTCGGTCATGTCACCGCTCATTTCTTTCATTTTCTTTGAGGCGCTCTTCTGTTTTGGTTTGGCCTTTGACTGATTTTTTTTCTGCAATTCGTCGGTAGCTTTTTTCAAATCATCGTTAATGCTATTTTCTTTTTCAGCATCTTTCGGAAGGTCTATAGGTGATTTTAACTCCTTATTTTCTTTCTCCAAATCTTTTAACTCTTCTTGGATTTTATCAAACTCCTTATTGATAGCTTCTTGCTTTTCCACTTGATTTTCTTTTTCACTTTCCGCTAATTTGTCCTGCTTGTCGGCTAATTTATTGAGGTTATCGGCAATTTGCTCGGCCTTTTTCTCCACATAATATTTCTTGGTTAGTTCTACTAATTGCTCCAATGTTTTGGTTTGGTCCTTGGTAATTTGTTTGAATTTATCCAATTTCTCAAACAATTCTTCGCTCTTAATTTTGTCGTTTAGCTCTTTAAGCTCGTCTAGGAGTTTCTTGTTTTTTTCTAATTCTTTGTCGGCATTTTCTAACCTTTTTTGAAGTTCTTCTTTAAATTCGTCTTTTTTATCGGTCTTGAATTTTTCTAAGTTTTCCTCCATTTTTTTGGAATACTCTTTCATGATTTCGTCTTGTTGCTTCTGGCGTTTAATAAAATCGTTCACCTTTTGCTGGTCTTTGAATTCTAAACTTTCCTTCTCTTTTCCGTTTTTTTGCAACTTTTCAATTTCTAAAATTTGCTTGTCTTGGTTTTTTAACGACTTTTCTAAACTGTTGATGTTGTTGTTTTGCTCTTGCAAGATTTGCTCTTCCTTTTCTTGATCGGTTGCGATTCTATTATAAAATACCGCCGATTTTGAACTTTTATAATTATGAAGCGCATCATTATCAAAAACCTCAAAATAATATTCATAAGAAACGCCTTGAACTACTGGAAGATTGCTTGGAAACGCAAACACAAATTGATCGTAAATGTCTTTTTTAACTGAAATAAATGCTTTTTTTTGAGATTGGGGCTTGTCCTTTTCGTAATACACAATTTGCAGCTTACTAAGCCCATAATCATCAGATACCTGACCTAAAACGTAGTTGTTAGAAACCTTTAAACTGTCGGGCGCATTATTAACATTTATAATCGGAAATTGATCTTTTATAACCGAAATCTGATAGCTTAATCGTTCGTAATCTTTAATTTTATTGTTTGAAGTTATGATAGTGTATTCTGTGTTTTGAGAAATATTTTTAGATAATTTAAATAAATTCTCTTGTTTGAAAAATGAAAAATTTGACTTTGTATCGGTCCAATTAACGCTTTCCGTTGCCACGGTATTCATTTTCCAAGTTACCGTTGTGCCTTCAGGAATGATCGCGTTTCCAGTTCCTTTAATGATTTCTGCTTTCTTATTTAAATAGGCCGGAAAATTCAACGTCATTTCTATATTGGTGATTGCGGGAACGGTAACCACATTTAACTCATAATCAAATGACGAAACGGTGTTGGCCTCCATAAAAAAGGAAACATTAGAGTTGGGCTTTTCAATTTTATATTGAAATTCTCCTCGTCCATTGCTTTCCATAAAGTAACTTTCGGAACCAATATTTATCATGACGGTTTCGGGAATTATTTTCCCTTCCGATTTAACTTTGATGACAAAATCTTTATTTTGTTCGGTTTGCAATTCCTTATTTAGCAAAACAAATTTGAAAGGTGCTGGCGGTAAAAATTGCTTTTTAAAATTAACTACTCTTTCGAAACTTTGGGAAATTACATAACTGTTTCCTGAAACATAGAAAAACAAGAAAAACAAAATCGGGAGAATTACTAAAGGCAAATATTTCTTATTGACATTGAAATTTATTGCATTGCTAAAAGGAATAGGGCTTAATAATTTAGCTTTTTGTTCAATTGAAGCTAAAAGCAATTCGGATTTTTCTTGTGAATTAGTATCGGTAAGCTGGAGGAAGTTGATTAATTTATCGCT
>CAIJFC010000155.1 GCA_903819815.1 uncultured Bacteroidota bacterium | reverse complement strand
TTACAATTGGACTATAACAGATTTAGGGTTAGCAATTAATTGTAGTGATTTAGCCACGGAAGTCTTTGATAAAAGTAGTGTAAGCGTATATCCTAACCCTACTTCAAGTTTGTTAAATACAATGATTGAACCCAGTATCGCCAATCAGCACTATACCATAACCGATGCTTTAGGAAAAATCGTTCTAAAAGGGAACCTTAACGAAGGCGACACATCTATTAGCGTTGAGCAATTATCTGAAGGTATTTATTATTTAAAGGTATCAGGTAAAAACGCTGCCAAGTTTATTAAAGAATAAACACTAGGAATTTTATTAAAAATAAAAAGCCCAACATTTCTGCTGGACTTTTGCTCCCCCTCTAGGAGAAAGTTACAATTTTAATGCGATGGTAGTTATTTCAGCTATCTTGAAATCAAATAAATAATAGCCGCTATTTCTATCTTTTTTAATTGATATTTCTTTATAGAGCTAAGCTATTCTTTCAAATCTGTTTTTTATCAATTCTTTATAGGCAACCTTAAATTCATCACTCATAAAACTCTCATCAATACAACGAAACCATTTTTCTTTAGCCTTATCCATTTTATTAAAAATGTTTTCCTGTTGTTTGTTGTCTAACTTAAATGAATTGAATACCGTTGTGAAATCTTTTCTGCTAATTTTTTTCTTCTTAGCATTAAGAGTTAGAGCCAAATCTTCATCATCGGCAGGATTAACGATTGCGGTTGCCACCATATCATAAGCGGGTGATAGAATATAACCTTGCTCCTTTGTTTTGATTATTGAGAAGTTTTTTAAGTGCATATCCGCATTCCCGGTTAAGAATGAAAACAACACTTGTTCAAAGAAATTTACTAAATCTAAACCCGGATTAGAAGAATGTTTCAAAAGAACTTTAGCAATCTGTTCGTAAGACCCGTGATATTTGTTTTCGGTCATTCTTTCTGTCAATTGACACATATCCTCCATTAAAAGTTTTTGTCCTTTTATGCGGTCAATTCTCTTGGTGATGTAGGCAAGATTTCCTGATTGTAATCGTATCAAACTATGGGGCACCATTTTTATTTTTGCTATGGCTCCCAAGTGCATTGTTAGGTCTTCTACCTCCGGTAATTGATTGAAATTTTTAGTAGGGGGTTTTAATATGTAATCTCCCCACAGACCAACTATTGTAAATCGTTTGGCTTCTCCCTTTTCACTTTGTGTTAATTCCAAAGATAATTTTGCTTGAACCCCTGTTAAAGTAGTTTGACTTTTCACTACCTGTAAAGCCAATTCTTCCATTTGGTTTTCTGTATAAGGTAATTCAGGAGGAGTAGATTGTCCAAATATTTTTTTACAACAAGAAGGATGAAAATCTACTTCATTTTCAGATAGTGGTTCGTAACAATAGAGACATCTTTTCATTGTTCTTCGTTATTTATGGGATTGACACTAACGGCTCCTACACAATCTTTACAACAAGCCATTAAAAGACCCATTCTATCACGAGGGTTTAGTTTCCAATTGTTTTGAGCAATATCTAACAACCATCCTTCGGGTATAAGCCCATCAAAAAACGGGAACAAAATTTTACTTGTATAAGGTCGTTCTTTTAGCGGTAGTGTTAAACTAATAGGGTCAGGATTTGAAGAATTCAAATAAGAACTGTCATAGTTATAATGATATCCATTTTCATCTTCTACCAACCAACCCGCAGTTGTGTCATATATTTTTATTTCAGCCTTTCTCATCTTCCTCTACTATTAGTTGAACTGCTCCTACCGTATATCCAAATAATTGTAATACCTGATTTACTTTGTCTAATCGCAGTGATTCTTTACCTTGTTCCAATTCTCTTAGGAAACGAAGACCCACTCCTGCTTTCTCTGCCAATTCAGGTTGAGTTAATTTAGCGGAGGTTCTTTTTTGTTTTACAAACTTACTTAATTCCATAATATGCACCTTTTCGGGTATAAAAGTAGTAATATATTTTTAATTTATACCCTTTAAGGTGTAAATTTATTTTTTCAAGATAGAATATACCTCAACGGGTATAATAGTAGTGATGGATTTTACTTTGATAAGAAAAGGCGATTTTTTTACCAAAGCAACTTAAGTCTGTATAAAAAATCGATTTTTCTTAACAAACGACAAAATAAAAACAAAAAAAACCGACACTTTCGTATCGGGTTTTGTTTTGCTCCCCCTCTTGGAGAAAGTTACAATTTTAATGCGATGATTGCTTACTCAATCATTTGGAAATTAAACAGATAGGCTTCGTGTCAATTTGCAGGAAGTTTACTTGTCATTCAGCCCAATTCCGAAACCAAACATAGCGGCTACTAATCCTAGATGAATGATTAAGACGGCTTTTTGCCAAGTTGGTCTGTCATTCCACTTTTGTTCTTGGTCGAATGGGTCAAATGCCAATCCAATACCTAATGAAGCTGTAGCTTGCATATAATCTTTAGAGAAAAATGCCTGGAACAATCCTAAAAGTAAAAATCCAATGTAAAGAAATTTGTTAAATGGCGTTTTCATCAAATCTTGTTTTACCAAAAATACATAAACTAATTAGACTACACTACGATTAAAAAATTTCAGTTTCTACTTTCTTTTTCAATTTGTT
>CAIJFC010000154.1 GCA_903819815.1 uncultured Bacteroidota bacterium | reverse complement strand
CGATTGGTTTCACATCGATATTATGGATGGTGTATTTGTTCCTAATATTTCGTTTGGAATGCCTGTTTTAGAAGCCATTACCAAACATGCCAAAAAAACAATCGACGTGCATTTGATGATAGTAGACCCCGATCGTTATATTAAAACTTTCAAAGATTTAGGCGCGGATATACTTACCGTTCATTACGAAGCGTGTACTCATTTGCACCGAACATTACAAGCCATAAAAGCAGAAGGAATGAAAGCAGGTGTTGCCCTAAATCCACATACCAATATTGATTTATTAGAAGATGTAATTAACGATATTGATTTGGTTTGTTTGATGAGTGTAAACCCAGGGTTTGGAGGACAATCCTTTATTGAAAACACCTATACAAAAATTGAAAAATTAAAAGCGTTGATAAACCGAAAAGGCGGTTCAACCTTAATTGAAATAGACGGTGGAGTTACCAATAAAAATGCCGTTCAATTGGTTCAAGCGGGTGCCGATGTTTTGGTAGCTGGGAATTATGTTTTCAAAACGGAAAATCCAACACAAACAATAGCCGAGTTGAAAAAAATGACTGCGATTTAATTACTTATTAAATATTAAAAAAGTCCAAGAGAAATCTTGGACTTTTTTTGTGACCGCGGAGGGGTTCGAACCCCCAACCCTCAGAGCCGAAATCTGATATTCTATCCAGTTGAACTACGCAGCCATTTTGATTTAGGAATTAAGATTTAAGAAATCTTTGATTTTAGATTTAAGATTTAAGAAAAATAAAATAAATTCTAAACCAATAATTTTTTAACGATTGAAGAAATGGTTTTTCCTTCGGCGGTTCCACCCAATTGCGCTGCCGCAATTCCCATTACTTTTCCCATTGCTGCAATTCCTGAAGCACCTGTTTCGGCAATAATTTTGGCAATTACAGCTTCAACTTCTTCTTCGCTTAATTGTGCTGGTAAGAATTTTTCTATTACGGCAATTTGTGCTAATTCTGGTTCGACCAAATCCATACGATTTTGTTCTGTAAAGATTTTCGCACTGTCTTTTCTGGTTTTTACCAATTTTTGCAACAATTTGATTTCGTCGGCTTCCGAAATTTCTTCTTTATTACCTGAGGCGGTTTGTGCTAACAAAATTTCCGCTTTTATGGCACGAAGTGCTTCCAATGCAACAGCGTCTTTTGCTCTCATTGCCGTTTTAATATCGTCCATTAATCTTGCTGATAAACTCATGTCTTATTTAATTAATTTGGTTATTCGGTTATTTGTTGAATCGTTGAATCGTAAAATAAAAAGTTATTTTTAAACGGTTCTGTTTTGCCCCAGATGGAAGTGGAAAGCTTTTATGGAGAAAATGGATTTTTTATTGGGCTTAAAATGCGACTTTAGAAGCTCTTTTAAGGCCGTAGAAAAAACTATTTTAGACATAAAACTTGAAACGTACAGCTGGATTAAGGCCCTGCAAATTTAGAGAAATATTATTGAACTCGCAACTGATTGGCGAATGGCGAAAAGGAAGCCAATAATTTGAATGAGTATAAAAAAATAACCCGAAAATCGTATTGATTTTCGGGTTAGCTCTTATTTATTAATTCTATAATTAATCTACATTGTCATGTAAAAAAGAATTATTACTTCTCAATTGGTTGTCATTATTACTGTCGGTTCCAAATGACATTCTAGAATTAGAGTTGTTTTGTTGAGGAGTTGAAAGGTCTACTCCAGTTCTTTTATAGGCAGGTTCTTTCTCTAATTCTTCTACTCTTGAAGGATTGTTGTGAAATTTATAATTGAAATCTTTCAGTTTTCTTCTTCTTTCATCGGCGATAATTCGAGCCGATTCTTCGATTGTCATTTCCATTGGAGAAATTTCTTCCGCAAATGGATTGTGGTTGGAAGTCATTTCAACTTCTTTAACGGTAATGTTTAATTCTTCTGCAATTGGCTCTTCTGCAACGGCAGCAATTGGAGTAGAATTTGCCAATTTATTTTCAACATCCATAAATTCTTCTAAAGAATATTTTACAATTCCTCCTTCGTTTAATTCGGTCATTGGCACAAATTGAACCGGCTCATTTACAAAAATATTTTTAGTTTCTTCTGTTAATTGAAAAAGGATGTTATCGCTTTTAGGCGTCTCTGTTTTTGCTATTGGCATATCGAATGAGAAGGCAATTTGCTCTTCTTGTTCGAATATTGGTTGGATTGAATTTACTTCAATTTCGTTTACTTCAGGCGCTGAAAAATAATATTCTTGATCTAATTCTGGAGCAACAATTTCGAAAGTAACTTCTATGTTTTTCAAGAATTCCGATGTTGGAACTAAGTCCATAGTGAAAGTTGGAGTTTCCAAAATTGGAGTTTCTAAAACTTCAGCTGGAACTTCTGCAACGATATCAAATTCTACTTCGTCTTCCATTAATTCGAATACTATTTTCTCTTCTTTTTGAGTAGTTTCAGTTTCAAATGTAGAGAAATCGAAATTTGGAATTTCTTTATTATTTGATAAATCTTGAACTAATTTTTGTTCTGATCCTAGGGTATGAATTATCTTTTTAGGCTCGGTATTTACAATATCATTTTGTTGCTCTACATTAAAACCTGTAGCAATAATAGTTACCGCAATGTCTTCACCAAGAGATTCGTCGTCACCAACTCCCATGATAATATTCGCATTGAAACCGGCTTCTGTTTGTATGTGATCGTTAATTTCTCCGATTTCATCAATGGTGATTTCGCTAGTTCCAGAAACAATAAGCAACAATACGTTTTTGGCACCTGTAATTTTATTATCGTCTAAAAGAGGAGAATCTAGTGCTGCAATAATTGCTTCTTTTGCACGATTTTCACCGCTTGCCACAGCAGACCCCATAATAGCAGTTCCGCTATCAGATAAAACTGTTTTGGCATCTTTTAAATCGATATTTTGAGTGTAGTGGTGTGTAATTACCTCTGCAATTCCTCTAGATGCAGTAGCCAACACTTCGTCAGCTTTAGAAAAACCAGCTTTAAATCCTAAATTTCCGTATACTTCTCTTAATTTATTATTATTGATAACTATTAAAGAATCTACTTGTTTTCTTAATTTTTCAACCCCTAATAAAGCTTGTTCGTATCTAACTTTTCCTTCAAACTGGAATGGTTTTGTAACAATTCCAACGGTAAGAATTCCTCTTTCTTTCGCCAATTGAGCAATTACTGGCGCAGCACCTGTTCCGGTTCCACCACCCATTCCTGCGGTAATGAAAACCATTTTGGTATTGCTGTCTAACATTTTTTCAATCTCGCTAATGCTTTCAATAGCCGATTGTTGTCCCACATCTGGATTAGCACCAGCGCCCAAACCTTCGGTAAGGGTTACCCCTAATTGAATTTTGTTTGGTACAGCACTGTTTTCAAGGGCTTGAGAATCGGTATTACAAACGATAAAATCTACGCCTTTGATGCCTTGCTTAAACATGTGGTTGATTGCGTTACTTCCGCCGCCACCCACGCCGATTACTTTAATCACATTTGATTGGTTTTTTGGTAAATCAAATGATATACTTCCAAAATCTGAGTTGCTCATCATAATATTGGTTTTTTACTTTATTAATTATTCTATATTTTATCTTTTTACCTTTATTAAGTAAAAATGGAATTCTTATTATTATTTATTCTGCGTTGTCTAAAAATTCTTTTATTTTATCGACATACTTATCAAAAAATGATTTTCTAATTTTTGTTTCCGTTGATTCGGGTTGCATTGGCAATTCAATTTCAACTTCTTTTTCTACTTCCATTTCAATTTCTGGAACCTCAACTCCTTGAACTTGCTCAACAGGAGCTCGATACACATTTACTTTCTCTGGCGCAGAAAAAGATACTCTAACAGCGCTTTGGGAGTTATTATCGATAGAGTTCATTACTAATCCAACTGCTGTTGCGTATAATGGACTTGAAATTTCTTCGTCTGAATCTCCAGCTAAATGCTCATTTGGATATCCAATTCTTGTATCCATTCCCGTAATATATTCTACAAGTTGTTTCACATGTTTTAATTGTGCTCCACCACCTGTTAATACAATTCCTGCAATTAATTTACGTCTTGGATCTTCATGTCCGTAAGCTTTTATTTCTACAAATACTTGCTCTATAATTTCCACCACACGGGCATGAATTATTTTAGACAAATTTTTCAAAGAAATTTCTTTTGGCTCTCTGCCTCTTAATCCAGGAATAGAAACAATTTCGTTGTCTTTATTTTCTCCTGGCCAAGCCGAACCAAATTTAACTTTCAATAATTCCGCTTGTTTTTCAATGATAGAACAGCCTTCTTTAATGTCGTCTGTAATCACATTTCCTCCAAAAGGAATTACGGCAGTGTGGCGAATAATGCCGTCTTTAAAAATGGCTAAATCGGTAGTTCCACCTCCAATATCTATCAACGCTACTCCCGCTTCTTTTTCTTCTTGACTTAAAACGGCGTCTGCAGATGCCAAAGGTTCAAGCGTTAATCCTGACAATTCGATTCCAGAACTTTGAATGCATCTTCCTACGTTTCTTATCGACGATGCTTGTCCTACCACCACATGAAAACTAGATTCTAATCTTCCACCACACATTCCTATGGGTTCTTTTATTTCCGATTGCCCATCAATTTTAAACTCTTGTGGCAAAACATGAATAATTTCTTCGCCCGGCAACATCGCTAATTTATGAACCTGATTGATTAACAAATCAATATCTTTATCTCCAATTACTTCTTCAGCATTACTTCTGCTGATGTAGTCACTGTGTTGAATACTGCGAATGTGTTGTCCCGCAATACCTACCACTACGTCTTTTATTTTATACCCTGAATTGGCTTCCGCTTCTTGAACTGCAAGTGTAATCGATTGAATAGTTTGTGTAATATTATCAACTACACCTCTTTTCACACCTAGACTTTTGGATTTTCCAACTCCAAGAATCTCCAGTTTCCCGTATTCATTTTTTCTGCCAATCATTGCGACAATTTTGGTTGTCCCAATGTCTAATCCAACTGCAATGTTCTCTTTTTCCATAACCTATTTTTTAGTACAAACGACTTGCTGAGTAAACCTAAGATTTATTGTTTTATATTTTACTAACGAACTATCTGCTTCCGCTTTTTGAAAAAACGCCTTATAATTTTTGAATTTTGACTCCACATTTATCGTTCTGCCAAAATCAATTTTATAATTATAATTTCTATTGGACATAATTATCGCTCCCGTTGGCAAAATTTCTATTCCAATTATGTTTTTTTTCAAAAAATCATCGTCATAAATAAATCGAAATAATTCATTTAAATCTTTGCTGTTTTCATCATTTATTTCGCCTGAAACTAGCGGAACTCTCGCCGTGAAATTTTCCGATAATGGCATTTTATTCCCCTGATAATCAAAATAAAAGGATTCATTTTCGTCAAAAACCCTTGCTATTGGCGACTTCTGTTTTACAAATACTTTCAGTACTCCATCGACACTTATAAACACTTCTGATTTTTCAATCATGTTATAATTGTCAAGGGAATTTTCCAATTTGTTCAAATCTACCGTAACTTTTTGAGGTTTTTGCACACTCTGATTTTTTTCTATTAACAATTTATTAACCGTTTCGTGAGTAATAAAAAGTTCGTCATTTCCGACAAAAATTACCTCCGATTTTATGATTTTTCGTTCCGAATTTCGTTTTGCCGAAAAAGAAAATAGAAAAATAACCACAACGATCATCAAAATCAATCTTGCGTTTATCCAAATATTTTTTCTTGTCTCTTTTTCCATATATTTTGTTATAAATCAAGTAATCTTGACTCAGTATTTATTAATTCTTATTTTGCAATGCTTGTTTAATTGACGGCACTAATTCCCCAATATCTCCTGCTCCAATGGTAACGATAATTTTAGCATCACTTTTCAAAATTTCAGTAATCAAATCCTTTTTTGAAACCACTTTTTTATCGTTATTTGTCATTTTGTCTAAAAGCCAACCCGATGTGATTCCCTCAATTGGTAATTCTCTAGCTGGATAAATATCTAACAACAGTACTTCATCAAATTGGGACAAGCTTTTAGCAAATCCATCACCAAAATCTTTTGTTCTACTAAAAAGATGTGGCTGAAAAATGGCCAGTACTTTTTGGCTTGGATACAATTCAGAAAGGGCTTGAAAAACAGCATCAATTTCTGTTGGATGGTGCGCATAATCATCAATATATACTATATTAGATTCTTTTATTTGATACGAAAATCTTCTTTTTATTCCTTTAAATGATTTCAAAGCCGCTGCAATAGCATCATTAGAAGTTCCAAATGTTTTGGCCATAGCCAATGCCATGAGTGCATTCGTTAAATTGTGTTTTCCTGGTAATCCAAATTGTAAATCAGAAATCACTTCCGTTGGCGTTTGCACATTAAAAACATAATTTCCATTTTCAATTCGAACATTAAATGCTTTGTAATCGGCATTTTCATTAACCGCTACGGTTACCCCTTCAAGATCCAAATCTTTGGTTATAAAAAGCTTACTTTTATCTGTAATTTTATTTGCAAATTCTAAAAACGAAGCTTCAATTGCTGCGCTATCACCATAAATATCCAAATGATCGGCATCCATAGAAGTTACGCAGGCAATATTGGGATACAAATGCAAGAATGAACGATCAAATTCATCTGCTTCAACCACGGTTATTGTTTTTCCAGTTCCTATTAAATTCGAATTGTAATTTTCTACAATTCCGCCTAAAAAGGAAGTTACATCCGCACCACTTTGATATAATATATGACCTAAAATACTTGATGTGGTTGTTTTTCCATGTGTTCCTGCCACTGCAAAACAAAAAGTGTCTTTGGTTATTAATCCCAAAACTTCTGCTCTTTTTTTTACGATAAATTCTCTTTCTAGAAAATAATTCCATTGAGAATGAGTTGTTGGAACGGCTGGAGTAATCACCACTAATGTATTTTCAATATAATAATCGGTTGGAATAAGACCAATTTCATCTTTAAAATGAACGTCAATTCCGCTTTCAATTAATTCATTTGTAAGCTCAGTTTCTGTTTTATCATATCCAGATACATTTTTTCCGATGGACTTGAAATAGCGTGCCAAGGCACTCATTCCGATTCCTCCGATTCCTATGAAATAGACGT
>CAIJFC010000153.1 GCA_903819815.1 uncultured Bacteroidota bacterium | reverse complement strand
GATAGGCGCTATAGATGCAATAACGTATCAATTATTAACCGAAGAACAAAAGACAAAACTTAAAGAAGTTGAAAAAATAAGCTTCAAGGAAAGTGATTGGTACAAGAATTTAATGAATGCACTTACAAAATCGCAACCTATAGAAAATGAGGAGCAATTACTTTTAGCTCATGATTACGATGGAATAAAAGAACTAGACAACACTTTACCGCCTTGGTGGGTTTATTTGTTCTATGGATGTATCTGTTTTGGGATAGTTTACTTGGTTAGATTTGAAATTATGGGTGGTGATAATCAAGAAATGGAACTCAAAAATGAGATGGCTCAAGCCAAAATTGATGTGGCTGATTATCTTAAAACTGCCCCTGATTTAATGGACGAAAAAACGGTTACTTTATTGACTGATCCTGCCGAATTAAAAATAGGAAAGTCAATTTATATTACTAATTGTGTTGTTTGTCACAGAGCTGATGCAGGTGGGCAAATCGGACCAAATTTAACTGACAATAATTGGATTTTAGGTGGTGGAATTAAGAATGTGTTTCACACTATTAACAATGGTGGAAGAGATGGAAAAGGAATGATTTCATGGAAAGCAACATTAAAACCTAAAGAAATTCAAAAGGTATCAAGTTACGTTTTATCATTACAAGGCACTAATCCAATAGACCCAAAAGCTCCTGATGGTGAAGTTTGGGTTGAACCAACAGCAGTAAAAAAATAATAGTTCTCAATTAATTTTTAACCTCCATTCAAATGTCAAACTTTCAAGACGATACTTTTAGAGATATTATTGGGACTATTGATGAAGAGGGAAATAGAAAATATATTTATCCCAAAAAACCGTCTGGAAAATTTTATGACTATAGAAAATGGGTTAGTTATTTCTTATTATTAGTTCTTGTTGCCAATCCATTTGTCAAAATCAATGGCAATCAGTTTATGATGTTCAACGTATTAGAACGTCGTTACAATATATTTGGCTTCCCATTCTGGCCAGAAGATTTTTACATTTTTGTGCTATTCATGATCATTGGTGTTGTGTTTGTAATCTTATTTACCGTAATTTTTGGTAGAATTTTTTGCGGTTGGATTTGTCCTCAAACCATTTTTCTTGAGATGGTTTTCAGAAGAATTGAATATTGGATAGAGGGCGATCGTGGGGCACAAATCAGATTATCAAAACAAGAATGGAATGTCGAAAAAATTACAAAAAAAGGACTTAAATGGTTTATCTTTCTTCTCCTATCATTTTTAATTGCCAATGTTTTTTTAGCCTATTTAATTAGTAGCGATGAGTTATTTAAAATGATTCAAGAGGGTCCAAAAAATCATTTGAGTACCTTAATTTCTCTATCTATTTTTACAGGAGTCTTCTATTTTATTTTTACGTGGTTTAGAGAGCAAGTATGTATAATTGCCTGTCCTTACGGAAGATTGCAAGGTGTGCTTTTGGACAACAAATCAATTAATGTAATCTATGATTTTGTTCGTGGCGAAAAAGAGTCCGGCCGAGCAAAATATAATAAAAATGAAGACAGAAATACCACAGGTAAAGGAGATTGCATCGATTGTAATCTTTGCGTTCACGTATGTCCTACAGGAATTGATATCCGAAATGGAACGCAATTAGAATGTACAAATTGTACCGCATGTATAGACGAATGTGAAACCATTATGAAAGGTGTTGGTTTACCTAAAGGCTTGATAAGATACGCTTCTGAGGATGAAATCGAAAAAAAAGACAAGTTTAAATTTACCAATAGAATGATGGGTTATACCGCTGTACTTGTCATTTTAATAGGTATCTTATCTGGTTTGTTATTTCTAAGAAACGATATGGAGGCTACTATATTACGATTACCGGGACAACTATTTCAACATAAAGGAGAAAATATTATTAATGTTTATACTTTTAAAATTATCAATAAAACCAACAATGATTTTAATGATATTCATTTTAAACTGGCTGGAATTAAAGGTACTTTGAAAGTAGTAGGAGAGCAAGAATTAAAAGTGCCTCGTCAAGGAATGAATGAAGGTACACTATTTATAGAAATCAATCATTTGCTTTTGGAAAGAGATAAAACAAAAATTAAAATAGAGGTCTATAATGGGGATAAAAAAATTGAAACGAGTAAAACCAATTTTTTAGGACCTCGAAATTTTGACTAATTTAAATTGTAAATCATGAAAATTAACTGGGGTACATCAATTGTAATTTCGTTTGCACTATTTATGATATTCATATTGTATTTTGTTGTTCAAGTTCAATCGAATTCAAAATACGATAATGATTTAGTAGTTGAGGAATACTATAAACACGATGCTCATTTTGGCGACGAAATGAATCGTATTCAAAATGCTGATAATCTAAATCAAAAACCGATAATTTCTATTTCTGAAAATGGAATTTCTGTGGTTTTTTCAAAAGAATTTTTTCCAAATAGAATAAAGGGGAATGTGTCTCTTTACCGACCGTCTAACAAAAAATTAGATTTTGATACGCCAATATCAATGTCTAATCCAACTTTGCTAATACCTAAATCAAGTTTGGTAGACGGTCGCTGGGACATAAATATTGATTGGCAATATGAAGGAAAATCATATCTTACCAAAGAAACTATTTATATTATTAGGTGATATAAAATAAAAATGATGCTTTACACAGCTTTATTATTTGGTTTAATTTCTAGCTTTCATTGCATTGGAATGTGTGGTCCTATTGCCTTAATGTTGCCTTTGGATCGAAATAATCAGACTAAAATGGTTACCCAAATAATTACTTATCATTTAGGAAGATTGTTTGCTTATGCCGCCATTGGCTTTATTTTTGGAATGCTTGGCAAAGGGTTTTTATTGGCTGGATTCCAACAAAAAACTTCAATTCTTCTTGGAATTGTTATTATATTAATAGTCGTTATTCCAGAAAAGGTTTTAGCCAATTTCAATTTTTCAAAGCCAATATTTAAAGTGATTTCTAATGTTAAATCGGCTTTAGGAAGTCAATTTAAAAATAAAAGTTACCAATCGCTTTTTACAATTGGATTGCTAAATGGGTTTTTACCATGCGGAATGGTTTATGTGGCTTTATTTGGCGCAGTCGCTATGCAAAGTCCAACCTTAGGAATATTGTATATGATTTTGTTTGGATTGGGTACCATACCATTGATGAGCAGCGTTGTTTATTTGAAAAATTTTATTACCAATTCTCTTAGAAATAAAATTCAAAAAGCGATACCATTTATCGCAGTTTTTATTGGTATTTTATTTATTTTAAGGGGTTTAGGATTAGGAATTCCGTATATATCTCCATCAAATACAAGTTTGTACATCCAACAACAACCCAATTGCCAAAAGTAATTACACTGTCATTGAGAACAATTGTGTATTTGGTGCATTTCGTTTCAACCTGAGATCAAATGCCATACAAATATTTCTTACAAAAGGTTTTCCTGCTTCATTAACGGTCAATTTAGTAACTCCAATTTTTATTAATCCGTCATTTTCCATTTCTTCCAAATCTTTCATGACCGAATGAATTTCTTCAAAATAGTCTTCCGAATTTTCCCATGAAGTTTCAAATAGGCACATTAAATTTAAGATGTGTTTTCGAATGACAAGGTCTTTGGAGGTTAAAAAATGGCCACGATAAATAGGTAAGTTGTCCAATTCTATTTGCTCATAATATTCCTCTAGATTCTTTGTATTTTGCGCAAAGCTATACCAACTATCACTAATTGATGAAACTCCTAATCCTATCATTAATTGCGTTTTTGAAGAACTATATCCCATAAAATTTCGATGTAAATCACCATTTTCAAAGGCTTTATATAATGTATCATTTTTAAGTGCAAAATGATCCATGCCTATTTCGTAATAACCATTTTCAAACAATGATTTTTTTCCTATTTCATACAATAACCTTTTTTGATGGTTCTTTGGAATATCTTCATCCTTAAATCCACGTTGCCCATTTCCTTTTATCCAAGGTACATGGGCATAACTATAAAATGCCAGTCGGTCGGGTTGTAGTGATTTTGTCTTTTCAATAGTGTCAACTAACTCTTTTACTTCTTGAAAGGGTAACCCAAAAATAATATCGTGTCCTATTGAAGTATAACCAATTTCACGCGCCCATAAAGTAACTTTTGCCACATTTAAAAAGGGTTGTTCTCTATGAATTGCTTTTTGCACCTTTTCAGAATAATCTTGAACTCCAAAACTTACTCTTCTAAAACCTAAATCATATAATTTTTGTAAATGTTCTTTAGAAGTATTATTAGGATGTCCTTCAAAGCTAAATTCAAAATCCTGTGCTTTTTCTGCATTTATAAATAAACTAGTTATTAGATTTTTGAGGTTGTCAGGAGTAAAAAATGTTGGCGTACCTCCACCTAAATGAATTTCTTTAATAATTGGTTTTTCTTCCAATATTTTACAATAAAGAGCCCATTCCTTTAATAATGCATTTATGTAGGGATTTTCAACGGAATGGTTTTTTGTAATCCTCTTATTACATCCACAAAACGTACAAAGGCTTTCGCAAAATGGCAAATGAATATATAAGCTAATTCCTTCTTTTGAGTTACTTTCTACAAAGGAGCGTTTCAATGTTTCAATCCAAATACCCCTATTGAATTTCTTCTCATCCCAATAAGGAACTGTTGGATAGCTAGTATATCTTGGTCCCGGAACATTGTATTTATGAAGAAGTATAGTATTCATTATTATTTAAATTATACTTCAAAAATAGGTTCACTTTACCTGATTTAAAATGATAAATATCATATTCAAAT
>CAIJFC010000152.1 GCA_903819815.1 uncultured Bacteroidota bacterium | reverse complement strand
CAAAATTATCGGAACAGGAAGTACTAATTGTTAGCAAAAGAACAATAGTAAAACAGGTTTTTATAATATAATTTTTCATTTTTCTAATTGTTTAAAAGTTAACATTAATTCCAAACATAAAGGTTTTTGGTGTTGGATAAAATCCATAATCAATTCCACCACCTAGAGGATTTCCATCGGAAGCTGCAGGATCAAAACCTCTATATTTTGTAAAAGTATATAAATTATTTACCGAAGTATAAATTCTCAATTTACTGATTCCCATTTTTTCAGATTCAGTTTTGTCTAATGTATACCCTAATTGAATGTTTTGAATTCTTAAGAATGAGGCATCTTCAACAAAATAACTGGACAATACATTATTATTTGTTGCAGCAGTAGTAACTCTAGGAACAGTATTACTAGTTCCTTCACCAGTCCAACGGTCCAAAACGTAATTTAATTTATTTACATTTGCAAGTGTTCTTTCATAATTACGAACCATTTCATTGCCCAAAGAAGCATAGGAATAGGCAACAAAATCAAAGTTTTTATAATTTAAAGTTAGATTTAATCCCATTGTGTAATCGGCAATTGGGTTTCCTAAATCCGTTTTGTCTTTTGAATCAATAACACCATCGCTGTTTATGTCTTTAAATTTTATATCTCCTGGAGCTGTTGCTGCACCCAAAGCGGATTGCGAAGGTGATGCAATAATTTCAGCTTGGTTTTGGAATATTCCTTCTGTTTGGTATCCATAAAAATAACCTAACGCATGTCCAACTTCCATTCTAGATGCCGCTGGTTGACCAACGCCAAAAGAACCACTTTCAAGATAACCAGTACTATTATTAACTTTTAATACTTCATTGTTAATTGTAGTAACATTATAACCAATTCCAAATTTTAAATTTTCGGTAATATTGTCTTTATAATTAATTGCAAATTCAAAACCTTTGTTGCTTACCGTTCCAGCATTAATTGTTGGTGAACCAGAACCTGGAGCATAAACTCCCGTGATTCCTGAAACTGGAATATATCCAATTAATAGATCTTTACGAGTATCAATAAAATAATCAGCTGTTATATCTATTTTATTATTCCATAATTTGATATCGGTACCAAAATTAACTTTTTCATCAGCTTCCCATTTGATTGCAGGATTAGGTAAAACTCCCGCTGCAACTCCAGTTACTAGAGCATCATCAAAAACATAAACCCCTTCTCCATTTAAAGCACCAACAAAACGATTGTTTCCAATTTTATCATTTCCTAATAAACCATAACTGGCTCTTAATTTAAAGAAATTAACGAAACTTGATTTGTTGAAAAAATCTTCATCAGAGACAATCCATCCCGATGTGAATGAAGGAAATACAGCAACACGATTGTCTGGTCCAAATTTAGTTGACATATCACGGCGTATCATGGCAGAAAATAAATATTTTCCATTATACTCGTATTCAAATCTACTAAAATGAGATAATCTTCTTTCATCATATCCATAAGATCCCACATCACGAACACCGGCGGCACTTGTTCCTGTAGCCAGAGCGATATCTGCAAAATCCCATGAATTATTTGGAACATCAAAACCAGTTGCGAAAAGCCCAGAACCAAATTCTTTATAAACGGTTGTTCCAAAAGTTAATTTAATTTTATGACTTTCTAAAAAGGTATTTTCATAAACACCAAAACCATCAAAAGAAAAATCGTTATCATTTATTGTATTTTGAGAAACACTGTTTCTACCAACATCAAATACTTTTCCTCCATAACTCACTTCTTTTGAAAATGATTTTGATTTACTATTAGCCGTATTAAAACCCATTCGGGTAGTAAGCTTAACATTTTTAATTATATCATAATCTAAAGTAATACCTCCATTTAATTTTTTTAATTTATAATCATTAAAAGTATTGTCAATCTGAGCCAATGGGTTTATAATTTCTATACCAAAACCAGGAGTACTAGGTATTAATGTATAAGCACCATTTGTATCATAAACAGGAAGCGTTGCTGGTGTATTAATTGCATTAAATAATACCGATCCTAAACCGCTATCATTTAAAGCATCTCTGTCAACGTATGTGTAAATAAAATTAGAGGTTAGTTTTAATTTATCGGTTAAATCAGCTCCCAGAGATAAGCGTACGGTATTTCTTTTATAATCTGATTTTCCTCCTCCAATAATACCTTCTTGTTTCAAATCGGAACCACTAAAGGAATAAGTGATTTTATCCGAACCACCCGAAACCGAAAAGTCGTTGCTTACAATTGGTGCATTATTAAAAACTTCATTTTGCCAATCGGTTCCATTTCCTAATCCAGAAGCGTTTGGATAAGGAAGGGATTGTCCGCCATTTGCATAACTTTCATTAAGCAATAAAGCATATTCCGTTGCATTCAACATTGATAATTTCTTAGTAGTTTGTTGTGTTCCAGAATAGGAATTAAAGGAAAACTTAGTTTTTGTATTCTTTTTTCCTGATTTTGTAGTAATTAAAACAACACCATTTGCTCCTTGAGAACCATAAATGGCAGCCTGTGCATCTTTCAAAACAGTGATAGAT
>CAIJFC010000151.1 GCA_903819815.1 uncultured Bacteroidota bacterium | reverse complement strand
TCCTAAATTAGTGACACTTCAAGAAATTGTTTATTTGCTGAGTTCAATTGGGTATGAACCCTATATTAGTTTAGATAATTATGAAACTGGAATCAAAAAAGTTGACCACAGTTTAACTTATAAATTAGGGGTTGCTTTTTTCTGTTTCGGGAATATTATGTTGCTTTCCTTTCCAGAGTATTTTGAGGTTAAAGAATTTTGGTTGGACCAATATAGAGATTTCTTTAGAATCTTAATTTTTATTTTAGCGTTACCTAGCTTTTTCTATTCTGCTGGTGGTTATTACGTTTCGGCCTATAAGAGCCTTAAATCTGGAATGCTAAACATCGACATTCCTATAGCTTTAGGAATCGTGGTTATGTTTGTGAGGAGTACTGTAGATATTATTTATAATTATGGTTCTGGTTTTTTCGACAGTTTAACGGGTTTAATATTCTTTATGCTACTTGGTAAAATGTTCCAGATTAAAACTTATAGTTTTCTTAGTTTCGAAAGAGATTTTAAATCTTATTTTCCAATTGCAATTACAAAAATCAACAAAAATAATTTAGAGTTTAGCGTACCAATTTATGAGATTGTTAAAGGGGATCGGTTGCTCATTAGAAACCAAGAACTTATTCCAGTGGATGGAATATTAATTTCTGAAAACACCGAAATAGATTATAGTTTTGTTACTGGAGAAGCTATTCCAATAAAAAAAAAATCAGGTGATAAAGTTTTTGCAGGTGGAAAGCAAATTGGGAAAGTAATTGAAATGGAAGTCCTTCATTCCGTTTCTCAAAGTTATTTAACCCAATTATGGAGCAATGCTGTTTTTCAGAAAAATGTAGAACAAAAATACAAAACCATTACCGATAAAATCAGTAGGTATTTTACTCCAATATTATTAAGTATTGCATTTATAGGATTTGGATATTGGTACTTTATTGATTTAAATAAGGCATTTAATGTCTTTACAGCAGTTTTAATTGTGGCTTGCCCATGCGCATTAGCCTTAACAGCGCCGTTCACATTTGGAAACATTCTTCGTCTATTAGGAAAACAAAAATTCTACCTTAAAAATGCAATGGTAATTGAACAATTAGCCAAAGTTGACACTATTGTATTTGATAAAACTGGTACAATAACTACGAATAATAAAACGGTTATTAATTATGACGGCCAGCAACTATCTGCTGAACATTTGAATCAAATTAGAAATATCCTTCGTACTTCAAATCATCCTTTGAGTCGAATGCTTTATGATTTTTTGCCGCAAGGGAAAACAATTAAAATAAACCATTTTGAAGAAATTACCGGTAAGGGAATTGTGGCTGAAACCAACGGAAATAAATTTGAGATTGGATCCAGTCAATTTTTAGGTATTTCTAATTTAGACAAATTTGAAAATAAGTTACAACGCACATCAATTCACATAAAAATAAATGCGGATTATTATGGGTGTTATCTTTTTGAAAATCAATATAGAGAAGGTCTAGAAGGTCTTTTTAATAAATTAAACAAACACTATTCGATATTGCTATTATCTGGTGATAATGAAGGCGAAAGGGAATCATTGGAAAAATTATTACCCATTGGAACCCAAATGATTTTCAATCAAAAGCCAGAACAAAAATTAGAATTTATAAAAAGATTACAAAATTCTGGAAAAAATGTGATGATGGTGGGTGATGGATTAAATGATGCCGGTGCTTTAGCTCAGAGTAATATTGGAATTTCAATTTCTGAAAATGTAAATGTTTTTTCGCCAGCCTGTGATGCTATTTTAGATGCCTCCGAATTTAAAAAACTAAATTACTTTTTAATACTATCAAAGAAAGCAATAACTACTATCAAGATGAGTTTTACGCTTTCATTAATGTATAATGTTGTTGGATTATCTTTTGCATTATCAGGAAACTTGCTCCCATTAGTGGCTGCAATCATAATGCCGTTAAGTACCATTACTATAGTTAGTTTTGTTACAATTATGAGTAATTTTTATTCAAAATCACTAATTCATAACAGCTAATTAGGTCTGTTTTATTGAATTTTAAAAAAATAGTCAAACTATGACAAATGTCATATTTAATGAGAAACCCGAATATTAATTTTGTTTAACAAATTTAGGATATGAGTGTAATTTATTTATTGATTTCTATTAGTATAATGGTCGCAATAGGCTTCTTTATTGCTTTTATTAGAGCAGTAAAAACAGGTCAATATGATGATGATTATACTCCGTCTGTTCGAATTCTATTTGATGACGAATTAATAAAATCAGATTCTAATAAACCAAAAGTTGATTCAACTGAAACTAAATAAAAAAGAAAAATTAATCCTTTTAATAACTATTATCTATGGAAATGCAACAATTTTATTATGACAACAAAATTGTAAAGAAATTCATCTATGCTACATTAATTTTTGGTGTAGTTGGAATGTTAGTAGGGCTTTTATTAGCATTACTATTTCTTTTCCCAAATTTAACGGAAGGAATTTCCTGGTTAAGTTTTGGACGTTTAAGACCTTTACATACCAATGCAGTAATTTTTGCTTTCGTTGGAAATTCCATGTTTGCTGGAATTTACTATTCCCTTCAGCGTTTACTAAAAGCGAGAATGTTCAATGATTTTTTAAGTAATCTTCATTTTTGGGGATGGCAATTAATTATTGTAGCAGCAGCAGTTTCATTACCGTTAGGTTACAGCACTTCGAAAGAATATGCTGAATTAGAATGGCCTATTGATATTGCAATTGCTTTGGTTTGGGTAGTTTTTGGTATCAATATGATAGGAACAATTTTAAGACGTAGAGAACGACATTTATATGTTGCCATCTGGTTTTATATAGCCACTTTTGTAACAGTAGCAGTATTACATATTTTTAATAGTTTAGAATTACCTGTTTCAGCAATGAAAAGTTACTCTGTTTACGCTGGAGTTCAAGACGCTTTAGTGCAATGGTGGTATGGTCATAATGCGGTTGCCTTTTTTCTAACAACCCCTTTTTTAGGATTAATGTATTATTTTATTCCTAAGGTTGCTAATCGACCGGTTTATTCCTACCGACTTTCAATTGTTCATTTTTGGTCATTAATTTTCATTTATATATGGGCTGGACCTCACCATTTATTGTATTCTGCACTACCAAATTGGGCACAAAATTTAGGTGTTGTATTTTCAATTATGTTAATTGCTCCATCTTGGGGAGGAATGATCAACGGGCTATTAACACTTCGTGGTGTTTGGGATAAGGTGAGAACGGAACCTGTTTTAAAATTCTTTGTAGTGGCAATTACTGGTTATGGTATGGCCACTTTTGAGGGTCCAATGTTGTCTCTAAAAAATGTAAATGCAATTGCACATTATACAGATTGGATTATTGCTCACGTTCATGTAGGTGCGATGGCTTGGAATGGATTTATGGCCTTTGGTATGATATATTGGTTGATACCTAGAATGACAAAAGGGACTTTATACTCTTCCAAATTAGCCAATTTCCACTTTTGGATTGGAACTTTAGGGATCATTTTATATACTATTCCAATGTATGTTGCAGGGTTTACTCAAGCTTCAATGTGGAAACAATTCAATCCAGACGGTACTTTAATGTATGGTAATTTTTTAGAAACAGTAAAAGAAATTATGCCAATGTATACAATGAGGGCAGTTGGTGGTACTATGTATTTGATCGGAATGTTGGTATTGGTTTATAATATTATACAAACAGTTAGAGCCAACAAAAAAGTTCAAGATGAATTGGCGGAAGCTCCTGAATTACAAAAAATTGGAAATGCTAGAATAAAAGGGGAGAAATACCACACTTGGTTAGAAAGAAGGCCTATTCAGTTGACAATTTTTGCCTTAATTGCTATTTTAATTGGTGGAATTATACAGATTGTTCCAACAATAATAGTAAAATCTAATATTCCAACAATTCCAAGTGTAAAACCTTATACCCCTTTAGAGCTTGAGGGTCGAGATTTATATATTCGTGAAGGTTGTGTGGGATGTCACTCTCAGTCAGTTAGACCTTTTAGAAGTGAGGTGGAGCGGTACGGACCCCAATCAAAAGCAGGTGAATTTGTATATGATCATCCCTTTTTGTGGGGTTCAAAACGAACGGGTCCTGACTTGTTAAGAGAAGGTGGAAAATTCAATGACAACTGGCAATTCAATCACTTGTGGAGCCCTCAAAGTATTTCTACAGGTTCTATTATGCCTTCTTATAAATGGTTGTTTGATAATAAACCTATGGATCTTTCTTTAACTCAAAGTAAAATGAAGGCCATGGTAAAATTGGGTGTTCCTTATTCTGAAGTCCAAGTAACAAATGGATTGATTGACCTTAAAACTCAAGCTTTAAAAATTGAAGACAATCTAAAATCCGATCCTGATTTTGTAAAAAGTTACGAAGAGAGTAGAAAGAGAGCTGAAGCAAAAGGGGAAGTTTTTGTTCCAATGCACGAAAGAGAGATAGTCGCTTTAATTGCTTACATCCAAAGATTAGGAACAGATATTAAAGTAAAAGTAAACGTAAAATAATTAGAGTTATGTTAGAACAAATCAAACACAATTTAGAAAATATTGAAGGAATTGAAACCTATCCAATTCTGTCGTTATTAATTTTCTTTGCCTTTTTTATTGGTCTTGCTTTTTGGGTTTTCTCTTATAAAAAAGATAAAATTATAGAATTAAGTAACCTTCCACTAAAAGACTAATTTAATTTATAAATAAATTATTATGAAAAAGATAATTCCAGCATACATAAGAGTTTTATTAATTTTCTTTGCTGTTTTTGGAGCAATGGAGTACTTTATTGACTCTGGTGACCGACCTGCATTTATTAAGTTTCCAATGATTACTTTATTTTTATTGGTATTCTTATTTTTATTAATTGCGATTGTAGGAGCGAATTATCTAAGTAATATATTCCCTATTCAATTTGACCTAACCAAGGAAAAAAGGTACACATTAAGTGTAAGTTCC
>CAIJFC010000150.1 GCA_903819815.1 uncultured Bacteroidota bacterium | reverse complement strand
ATCCTTTTATTAACTGACTATAAACTTTATAAAAATTATGTGATTTATGATACACATGATTTACAGGATTCAATAAGGTGTCTATGCTTTCAAATTCAGAATAACTATTACCAACTTCCGAATAAGTATGGGCATCACTCCCGGCTAAAATAGGCTTATTATTACTTTTGGCTAATTCTATTGCTTTTCTGTTTTGCTCCTCATTACATCGCCCGTTATAGCCTTCAATGAAATCGAATACACTAAAGTTAAGTCCTGATAAATTATGTCCAACAAATGGGTGATTTAAGATGGATAGTCCACCCTGATTTTTGATTTGCTCAATAACTTCCAAATAAGGTCCTTGTTTTATCTCTTCTTTTAAAAAAATGCCTGTTACATCGCCAATATCTGTCTTAATTTCCGAACCAATAATTACATTTAACTTATAGTTTTTCTCAATTTTTTTACACTCGAGTCCTCCATTAATTGTATTATGATCATTAATAACAATATGAGTTAAGCCTTTTTTTTGAGCTATTCCCAAAATCTTTTCAGGTCTCATTAAGCTGTCATAAGAAAAATATGTATGGGTATGGAAATCTATTTTTATCAAAACTATCTTTTTGATTTAACTACTTTATAAAGATCAATAAAGATAAGCAAAAACTGAATTATATTGGGTTTAATATCCCTAAACCAAAAATCTTTTTTTGATATAAAACTACTTTTTAGGATTTGGAAAAAATGCGACGGCTTATTAAAGAAATGATAAAGTTCACCATTTAAACACCACTGAAAATAAATGTTTTTTTTGTAACTATTTCCTGATTTATTTATAATTCCGTTAATTGCATTTTCGATCATTAAAAGCGGAAAGTTGACACCGCTGCAAATCGCTAATTCTAATGATCCCCATAATTTAGGATTTACTTCAAGTAAATAAAAATCATTATCAGAAGTTCTTTTAAATTCAACCATTGCAGATCCATTCCAATTCAAAGCATCCAATACTTTCTTACCGCTATCCAGCAATTTTTCGTCATAAAAAGATCTGGCGCATACGCTTCTTCCACCACTCACTGGAAACTCTCGAATGCGTTCATGCATAAAATAGTTGATGAGTTCTCCATTTTTATAATAAGCAAAAAAACCAACGCCTTCTCCTTTAATATATTCCTGAATAATTGGATAATTATCAGCAGGCAAATTAAAATCTGACACTAGTTGCTTAAATTTAAAAATTAGCTCTTTTTGGTTATTGGCATACTCAACCATTCGTCCGCCAATTTCTTTTTGCGATTTAATAACTACCGGAAATCTTAGGTCTTTTAATGTATTTAATTCATCAAGCTTTGCAATTGTTTTGGTTTTTGGAACCAATACGTTCACTTTTTCTGCTAATAAAGTGGTTTCAATCTTACTTGTTGCAATTTCGAAACTTTGTTTTAATGGAATACAAACCTTTGTAATAGGCTCAATGGAAGATAAGTTATCAATCAGACTTTTGTGTGCATAAAAGCCAATAGGTAAAACAAAATCAATTTT
>CAIJFC010000149.1 GCA_903819815.1 uncultured Bacteroidota bacterium | reverse complement strand
TTTTATTGCACTTTCCATTTCTAATCTATCCTGTTTTATTTTACGATATTCAAAAGTTTCCTGAGATGGCGATTCTAAAAATAATTTCAAAATTTCCCACTGCCTTTTATGATGCGTAAAAGTTGGCATTTGCCTCGACCAATCCTCAGGAGGCAAAGGTTTTGCGTTTGTAATCTCTTGATAATACACTTTACAATTATGGAGCGTTTTTAATATGAGTTCCGTTTGATTAGTTGCTTCTAAAAGTGTTGGTAATAGTACATTATTTAAGTAATTTCTAGTTGTACATTTTAAAAGCAATTCAGCAATACTATTTATCCAGTTTTCACTTTGGTTTGATTGAGAATTTATGGCAAATAAATTTTGTAAGGCTGGTTTGTTTAAAAGAATAATATTATCATTTACTTTTACCAATATTACTTCAAGATAAACTGGAATTTTGCTTATTTGCGCTATTACCAATTTAGATAAGATAATAGTTTTTAGCATCGCATTCAGCATCTCAAGTAAATGCTCGAGTACCTTTTGGTTTACATCTAACATTATATCATTTACTATTTTGTTAGCAGTTTTTTCGGGAAGAAAGTTCAATAACTTTAACCAATTAGAAATTGAAATTTTGGTAAAATAATGTTTGCAAGTTTCAGTGCTAATTTTTGAAAAAAAATCTTCGTCCTTTCTATTAATTATCCAGTTTACAATTGCATCGTAATTAGCTTCTTTATCAAAATCATTTCGATTAAAACTAGTCTTAAGTATTTCTTCGGCGGCAGAAATTTCAGCCCTACTAGTTTTATGTAAATTTTTGCTGAAGTAATCAATCCACTCTAACTTGCTTGTTGTATTTTGGGTTAAAATAAGTTGTGCGTTTGTTTCCTGCGACCAAATCATAACTGCGCCGTAATGATACCAATGTTCAATATCAGGGCCATAATTACCCATATAACCACTGTTTTCTTTAACGATTGGTTCGTCTTCATCCAATGCAAAGGATGTTAGTAAATCATTTTCTTCAAAACGTATTTCGTTAAAAGGTGGAATGTTGTTTTTTGCCCAGTATTCAATCGAAAGTGATTCATCAATAAGCTCGTCTATTTCAGTCTCATCATCTTCATCAAGATAATCATCATAATCACAGCGACTGCTGTATGCAGGTGTTCCTATTTTATAGGAAGTTACCAAGCACATGTTAGCATAGCTATTTATTTCCTTTGCCGCTTGCAATAATATATCGGCTTTATACCTATCATTTAATTTCAACCCTTCTAACGAAAAATTTTCGGGCGTATATTGATGACCTAGTAATACAATTATTGGTTTTGAACTATCTGTTTCAATTTGGCGTTTAAGGGACTTTGCTAACTGGTTAATTTGAGTTTTTATTGATGGTGGTTGAATTTCTTTTGCGGAATGCTCTTGCACAAGATTATATACCAAACAAACCCTATAACCCGAAGTAAGTGGTTTTATTTCGTGTTCGCAATCGGCATAAAATGCTGTAACGCAAAGTTTATTATCTGCTGATGCTTCAGAAAAATTAATAGCTTCTGTATCACCCTCAAATTTTACGATTAAATCGCCACCTGTATATTTTGACGGTAAGGTAATAACCATAGTTCCAAACATACCTTTTTCTTTTTCACTATCTCTGTGTGATAAAAAGAAATCGCCTGTTTCATAAATTAACATTTTGTATATATGGGCAGAAACATCAGAATTTTCAATACCTAAGTCAGCTTTGGTTTTTGTTATTACTTTACTTAAAAACTTTTCCCATTGTTTACTGTTAAAGCTCAGTTCTTTGGTATCTATTTCCCAAGCACTTCTAACTTGAGTATCAATAATGGTTTCGTGTCCAATACCAAAAGGTGCTTTTTGGGCAATTGCAATAAGAGCTTTAGCCTGAATTTCATTTATAGGAAAACTCAATTCGCCAATCGTATTAATTTCTATATCAGGAAAAACAAAATCGTTGATAAGTGTACTTAAATATTTACCGCTCCCTTTAACCTGAAGTAGAATATTTAAAACCTCTTTTTTTAAATCATCCATGATTGTTATCTAATTGTTTTTTGAAATAATAAATGTATAAAGTTTTATTGGATTACCAGAGTATACTCTCTTCTCATCAAGATGGTAAAGAGGTTTTCTATTTGAATAACGACCTTATGCGTAAGTTAGGTGTTTTTGAATTTCACGAATTATTTTTTTTGGCTAATACGTTGCAAATTTTCTTCTATTTCATCTAAAATAGAGTCGTAACAGTGTTCAATTAAATTTAATTTTTCTTCTTCATCGGGTAACTGATGATACATTTTGTCAACCCCGTTTGAATCATTTTTTAATTTGTAGGTGTACTTATAATCGCTAAAATTTACTTCTATTACTGCACAAACGCCAAACACATTGGTTACAGCTTTTTTAAATCCATTTAATCGAATTTCTATTTTAATGCTATATGGCTTTTCGTTTTGGTTAAAATTTTGCCAAGCTTCTTGCTCTGAGCTAACTCCTCTGCCATCAAACCAATACATGGTATCAATGCTTTGAAATAAGTTGGTTACCTCTTTAGATAATTTTGAAAGCAACTGACTTTTTACGGATAATAGAAAGTTAGAATAAACTTTTTTTATATTTCCAGGAGTTTTTACTTCCGTTAAATCTTCGGACTTT
>CAIJFC010000148.1 GCA_903819815.1 uncultured Bacteroidota bacterium | reverse complement strand
TTCTAATTATCTTGGTACTTTCACTAGCATCTGAATGGTTCCTACGAAAATACAACGGACTGTTGTAAACTATTTTTGATACTTTTTATTCTTGAGCATTTCTGAAGCCGATTGATAGTATGAAATGGTTTCATTTTCTAAATCTTTTCTTGGAACTGCAATTGGTTTTTGATCATAAAATAACTGGAATTCACTACCAACTTTTGGATTTGGAAGCAAAGATAATTGCAACTGTTTTACTTCTTGTTTTGGTGAAATAATAGTTAAAATATTATCTTTAATCAAGCCTAAATTTTGATATGTAGCAATTAAAGCTCTAGGTTTATAATCAGCTTTCAATACATCTTGACCAAAAAATTTACTTTTATAGTTAAAATTTAACATTCCAAAAACGGTTGGCATAATATCAATTTGCGACATAAGTATATTAAAATGTGATGGTTGAACAAACCCTGGGCTATAAATCATAGCTGGAATTCTATATTTATCTACAGGAAGTTCTGTTTTTCCGGCACTTGAGGCACAGTGATCAGCAATTATCACAAAAACAGTATTGGTAAACCAAGGTTGTTTTTCGGCTAATTTGAAAAATTTTCTCATTGCAAAATCGGTATATTTTACGCCACCATCTCTAGATTTAGCATCACCGGGAATATCAATTTTTCCATTTGGATAGGTGAATGGTCGGTGATTACTAACGGTCATTATATGGTTAAAAAAAGGCTTGTTTTGTTTGAATTCAGAATTCATAACTTTTATAGCCTTGTTGTACATGTCTTCATCGCAAACGCCCCAGATATTCTGAAAAGTAATTTCTTTCGGTTGAAACGTTTTTTTATCTACAATTTCATAGCCATTTCCACCAAAGAAATCTTGCATATTATCAAAGTAGGCATCGCCACCATAAAGATATTTTACATTGTATCCTTTTTGTTTGAATACGCTTCCAGTTGAAAATTTATTTTTATTATCTTCGCGTTTCACCACACTTTCACCAGCAGTAGGAGGTAAGCACAAGGTCACCGCTTCAAGTCCGCGAACCGTTCTATTTCCAACAGCATATAAATTTGAAAATACCATGCTTTTTGTTGCTAAACTATCTAGAAACGGAGTGATTTTACTTTCGTTTCCATACATTTCCATAAACTCAGCACTGTAACTTTCAATGGTTATTAAAACCACGTTTTTATGAATTTCAGAAGAATTACTTTTAATATCCCTCAGAGTAGATTCATTTTGTGAACCTGGAATTTGATTGTGAAGTAAGGCATAGGCTTGATCGTTAGGAATAGTTTTATAAAATTTGAAATAATCCAATTCGCTATTCATGAAGGCTTGATAGAATTTATAAATTCCATTGGCTTGCAACTCATTCGCAAAAATATTATTAGAATTTTCTTTATTAGAAAGATTAGGAATAGCAAATAGAGCAATAGCAAAAAATGTAAAATAGACCCCTGTAATCTTCAATTTTTCTAAAAATGTAGGAATTTCTTCTAGGTATTTTTTTGACTTACGAACAATAAAATAAGTTACAATCCCGGCAGTAACATACAAAACTGAAAACAGAGGAATTACTGGATACGACTGCATAATGTTTCCGATAACTTCATTGGTGTAAACCAAATAATCTACTGCAATAAAGTTAAATCGAACACCAAATTCATTCCAAAAAAAGTACTCGCTAATTGCGGTTTGTAGAAGGATTGCTACAAATAGAAAAATAACAAAACTGAATAACCAATATCTAATTTTAGCACGATATTTTGGAAGGAATAATAATAATCCAAATAAAGTTGTTTTAATAGCTACAAATGCAAAACCAATTTCTGGCAAAACACCTCCGTATTCATTTAGAATGGTATTAAAAAACTTTATATAAATCAGAAGAGAAACTAACATTCCAAAGATGATATATCCATAGGGTTTTAGGTATTTTGAGTTGGATATAAATATCAAATACAACCATAGAAAAGCACTTGAAATTATAAAAATGAATATATCAGTTAGAAAACCTAAACTAAAAATTTTTATAGTTTCCACAAATGAAAAGGATGCTTGCGTTATGGGATGAAAAATTAAAATTGCTCGCAAAATGAAGCTTACAACTAAATAAAACAAAGCAAGTGTATAAAAAGGCGTGGTTTTTCTTAAAAAAGTCATGATAGTAATTTTTACAAAAATAAGCAATTAGAATTATAAAAAATAATCTCTAAGATAGTTCTGTTTAGTTTAACAAAACTGAAGGCTAATTTCCATGTATTGATAATTAATTGGGTTATATTTGTTTATTATTATACCCATAAATGAGTATATTTTGAAACACAATAATTAATTATAATTTTGAATTTTAAATATTAAAATGGAGATAATTAAACTAAAATCACAATTACAAACTGAAGTAGACACAGCATTTCTTTACTTAAGTATAGCGACTATTCAATCAGATGAAAATTTAAGTCGTGTATTGAATAGTTTGGCTGAAATTGAAAAAGGACACGCCAATCATATGTTGAAAAAAGTAAAAGAACTGGATTCAAGTTATGAAATGCCACCACCGTCCTCAAGAGCAAAATTTCAATTGAGAGTTGGGAAATTATTTGGCTACAGCTCTATAATTAGTAGTTTGTCAAGTATCGAAAAACAATTTGCAGTTAATGCAGTAAAAAATAAAATTGAAAGTGGTGAAAAGCTAAGTGGTTTTGAGCACAATCATTTGAATATTATTGAAGCTGTAAATAATAACAAAGCCCTAAATATTTCTGGAGGTTTATTATCAAAATTTGAAAGCCGACATAAATCGGTTGGTGGAAATGCACTTCGAGCAGCAGTTTTGGGTTCCAATGACGGCTTGGTTTCTAATATGAGTTTGGTGATGGGAGTTGCAGGTGCGGCAGTTTCTAACAATACAATTTTGCTAACTGGAATTGCAGGATTAATGGCAGGATCCATTTCCATGGCGTTAGGGGAGTGGTTATCCGTGCAGAGTTCTAGAGAATTAAACCAACGACAAATTGATTTGGAGATGGAAGAATTAGAAGCGTCCCCAGAAGAAGAAAAAAAGGAATTGGTTTTGTTGTATCAAGCAAAGGGAATGAATATTGAAGAAGCTAGAAAATTAGCCGATAAAGCATTTGCATCAAAAGAAACTGCAATTGATGCAATCATTAAAGAGGAATTGGGAATCGACAAAGAAGACTTAGGAGGTTCGGCATGGGAAGCGGCAATTGCATCTTTCTTATTATTTTCAATAGGTGCAATTATTCCATTGTATCCTTTTATGATTTTAGACGGTAAAAATGCTATAATATTAAGCGTAATTAGTAGCATTATTGGATTATTTGGAATTGGAGCTGCAATTACATTATTAACAGGTAAGGGAATTTTATATTCTGGATTTAGACAAGTTGCTTTTGGATTAACTGCAGCTGCTGTTACTTATGGAATAGGAACTTTAATTGGGGTTTCTTTAGCTGGGTAAACGAAAAAAAAGTTATGATATTTATCATTTTATTTATCAATAATCTAAGTTATATTTACAATTAATTTAATAAAACAAAATTACTATGAACGATGCACACTTACATTTATTAGTCAATCATTTCCCAATAATAGGAACCCTATTTGGTTTAGGAATATTAATTTCAGGAATGCTATTAAAAAACAATTCTGTAAAAAACACGGCCTATATTTTATTTATAGTAGCGGCTGTTTTTTCGGCGTTTAGTATGGGAACAGGAGAAGGAGCGGAAGAATTAGTTGAAGATCTTCCAAGTATTGGAAAACAAATAATTCACGAACACGAAGAAATTGCTGAAAAATTTGCAATAATCATGTATGCAACTGGACTATTTGGATTGTTGTCTTTATATACTTCAATTAAGAATCACAAATTAGCTAAAACCATTTCTTATGTAACATTAGCATTAGCAATATTTGCGGCAGTATTTGCTAAAAGCGTTGGAACTACTGGAGGTGAAATTCGTCATACAGAAATTAGAGCCAATTCTGGTGCAGTTTCAAATGAAAATAATTCGAGTTTGCAAAATGAAAATGAGGAAGATTAAATTATAAAATCTCAAGTTCATCCAACAATTGGACTTGGGATTTTAATCTTTCAATGAGCATTGAGATAATCCTCTTATTCAATGCAGAAGAATTTTTTGAGTATGTTTTATATTCCTCAATTTTTAAGAACCCAATTGTAATTCCAATTAACAAGTTTCTAAACTTATTATCGTTGAGTATTGTCTTTTCTATATATACCAACTTTTTATCGATTGAAAATGCACCAAAAGGAAGTTTGTTTTTTAATATATAGTATTTGAAAATTTCAACATAAAGATCATTTTGTAATTTCAAAATTGG
>CAIJFC010000147.1 GCA_903819815.1 uncultured Bacteroidota bacterium | reverse complement strand
TCTGAAAAATAGCCAATAATTGGCTGGACAATTAACCCAGTTAACGGAGCGGCAACCCAAAGAATCGGGATGTCATCAATATTTGCTCCTAAAGTTTGGAATATTCTACTAACGTTTGAGTTTTGCAGGGCAAAACCCATTTGTATTCCTAGAAATCCAAAACTCATGTTCCAGATTTGCCAGAAACTTAATTTACGCTTTTCCATTATCGTATTTTATAATTTAAAACGATAAGCGCGTTGCTTATCAAGACTTAATTTTGTTTTCGAAGTAAAAGTATAAGCTTGATAATCGGGGGTAAATATATAAATTATTTCTAATCAAAAATAATTTTACGGATTTTTTATATTTTTTTAGTTGATTCTCTTTCGACGAGTTCGGTTTCAATAACTTCTGTTCGGTAATGTTCTTCAATTTCGCCATCTTCATTTTCAATTTCTTCCATTTCAAGGCGTTCGATTAGCATTTTTGCTGCTTTTGCACCCATTTTGATTCCGTTTTGACTAACAGTTGTAATACTTGGAGTTGAATATTTTGAAATGATTCCATCTGTAAAACCGATTACCGAAATGTCTTCCGGAACTTTTTTACCCAGTTTTGAAGCCACTTTTATTGCGGTTACCGCAAATAGTTCGTTTACGGCAAAAATGGCATCAATTGTATTGTTTGTAAGTAATTCTTCGACTGATTTTTCGAAATTTTCGGTATCTTCAATTTTCAATATCAAGGATTCATTTACTTCTAAATCGTTGTTTTTTAATGCTTTTAAATATCCTTTGGTTCGCAATTTTCCGACACTGACATAGTCTATTGTCGAAAGTAAAGCGATGTTTTTAAATCCTTTATCAATTAAAAATTGTGTGGCATTAAAAGCGGCCAAACTATCGTCAATAATAACTTTGTCGCACAGAATTTCATTTGTAATTCGATCAAACATAACTACCGGCATTCCTTGATTGATGACTTCGGCAATATGATGAAAATCCTTTTTTTGTTGGGTTTCTTTGGATAATGAAATAATAAAACCATCGATGCTTCCATTGGCCAGCATTTCCATATTTAAAACCTCTTTATCGAAGGATTCATCCGAAAGACAAACCAATACATTATAGCCATTTTCTTTGGCAACATGTTCGACGCCGCTTATTATTGTAGTAAAAAAATGATGAATTATTTCGGGAATAATAATACAGATGGTTTTTGATTTTCTGTTTTTTAAACTTAACGCAATATTATTGGGCTTGTAGTTATAGAATTTGGCAAAAGCTTGCACTTTTTGTCGGGTTTCTTCACTAATTTCGACGCTGTTTTTCAAGGATTTTGAAACAGTTGAAATAGACACGTCCAATTCTTTCGCAATTTGCTTTAGGGTAACCTTTTTTCTCATGATATGTATTGGACAATATTGTTTTCACAATAAAGATATACTTTTTTTTTATTTATCGAATTTTATACCACTGAAAATAGCTAAATTAGACAAAGTTGTCAACACGCAAACGTTTTCGCTTGGGTATAAAATGGCTCTGATTTTTTATATTGGGTTTTTTGTATAAATTTACTATTCGAAGTAAAAGTATAAGTTTGAAAACACTTAATTAACCTAAACATTATTTATGAAAACAATTTATAAAAAATTGTTATTTTTAGTTCTATTACTCCCATTTACTATTCTTGCACAGAATGTTGTAGATGGAGTTGTTTTAGATAAAAAGACAAATCAACCGATAACGGGAGTAAATATCGCACTACAAGGCTCAAATCAAAGTACTTCAACTGATTTTGATGGTAAATTTAAATTGTCCAAAGTGAAAAAAGGAGATAAAATTTCATTTTCTTATATTGGATACAAAAAAGAAACTATAACTTTTGAAGACCAAAAAACACTTATAGTTTCTTTAATTGAAGAAGCAAATGTATTACAAGATGTAGTAGTACAAGTAGGATATGGATCTGTTAGGAAAAAAGATGCTACAGGATCAGTAGAAGTTTTAACAACTAAAGAAATGAACAAAGGTTATGTTTCTAACGTTGAAGGACTTTTAAACGGAAGAGCTGCAGGTGTTGTAGTAACACAAGGTGGTCGTCCGGGAGATGGTGCTGCAATTAGAATTCGTGGTGAATCTTCATTGTATGGAAAAAATGATCCGTTAGTTGTTGTAGATGGTGTTGCAATTGAAAATGGTTTAAACTCAATTAACCCAAATGATATTGAAACAATTTCGGTATTAAAAGATGCCTCTTCTACCGCAATTTATGGTAACCGTGGATCGGCTGGGGTTATTGTGATTACAACAAAAAAAGGTGGAAAAGGAGATTTAAAAGTAAGTTTTAATACAACAATTACAGTAAATGCACTTGCAAAAAAATTAGATGTAACTTCTGCTGATGATTTTAGAGCATTTATGAACAATCCTGCAAATGTCTCGTTTTACAATATTAATCAATCTAGAATTGATAGAATGGGAGCTGCTTCAACTGATTGGCAAAATGAGATTTTCTCAAATTCAGTTACTATGGATAATTTTATTTCATTGAGGGGATCATTATTTAATACTATTCCTTCTTCATTCTCTTATGGAAATTCTCATATTCCAGGGATATTGAATACTTCAAATTATGATAGAACAACAACTGCGCTTCGATTAAATCCATCTTTCTTTGAAGATCATTTAAAAATTGCGATTAATAACAATTTTACCATCACTGAAAACCAATTTGCAGACGAAGGGGCTATTAGAAATGCTATTACATTTGACCCAACTCAACCCGTTTATAATACTACCGGGTTAAATGGCGGTTTTTTCGAGTGGTATGACGCATCAGGTAATCCTGTTTTTTTAGCCACAGATAACCCAGTAGCTACTTTAAGACAAACAAACAATACCAATTATTCGTATCGTTATTTATCAAATATTCAGGCAGAATATAAATTCCACTTTATGCCAGATTTAAAATTTACGGCTATTGCTGCAATTGATCGATCTACAGGAGATAGTTCTTACCAATTAAGTAGTCAAAGTATTAGTGGATTATATAACAGCGGAGTTGGTTTAGGTAATAAATCTGAAGGATGGTGGACAAGTACACAAAAATCTTTAGAGTTATATTTCAATTATACCAAAAAATTCGGAAAATTAAATGTAGATGTTACAGCAGGTCATAGTTACCAAAACACAAAACAAGATTCATATAATTCGGGTAATCTTAACGACCCACAAAATGTAATTAATTCTAATGATTATTATTTAAATCCAATTGTTAAATTAGAATCCTATTTTGGCCGAGCTAATGTTGGTTTTGACAGTAAATATTTATTAACACTAAATTTAAGAAGAGATACTTCTAACAGATTTGATCCGTCAAACCAAACTGCCATTTTTCCTGGAGCTGCATTTGCATGGGTTGTCTCAAACGAAAGCTTTTTAAAAGATAGTAATTCAATTTCTAGCTTAAAATTAAGAGCAGGATGGGGACAAACAGGACAACAAGACATGAACTATAATTATTTTCCTTATTTGCCGACCTATTTAGGTTCAAATATTGGTTCCTATTATTATTTTGGTGATACTGCTTATAGTCCAATTAGTCCTTTGTTTTATACTACTTTATTAAAATGGGAAACCGTTACTTCAACGAACTTTGGGGTTGATTTTGAATTATATAAAAAAGTAAAAGGAAGTTTAGATTTTTTCCAGAAAGACACCCAAGATTTGTTAGCAAAAGGAGTTCCATTTCCTGATGGCGCAAACCTATCTAACAATGGCCCAAGAAACTTTGGAAATCTTACAATTCAAGGTATAGAGTTGAATTTAAATGCAGACATAGTAAATACAAACAACTTTAGTTGGAATCTGAATTTCAATACAAATTATCAAAAAAGAGAAATCACTGCAACTGCAGTTGACGGAACCGATTCTCCAGGAATTCCTTGGGGAGGAATTGCAGGCGGTATAGGAAATAATATACAAATGCAATCTACAGGATACGCTCCAAGTTCCTTCTATGTATATCAGCAAGTCTACGGAACTGATGGAAAGCCTTTAGAAGGTGTATTTGTAGATAAAAATGGAGATGGTATAATTAACTCTTTGGATATGTCTCACTACAAAAAACCATATGCGGATTTCACTTTTGGTTTAATGTCCAATATGAAGTATAAAAAATGGGATTTCTCTATGGCTTGGAGAGCTAGCTTAGGAAACTATAACTACAATAATACAGACTCTTCAAGAGGTTATTTAGCACAATCAATCAGTCAAATTACGCCATTAAACAATATCAGTCCTAGTTTTTTTGATACGGGCTTTGTAAACGAAGGAAATAACAGATATTTCTCTGATTATTACGTTCAAAACGCTTCTTTTATTAAATTAGATAATATTTCTTTAGGATATAATATTAATGAACCTTTTGGAAAAAACACTACTGCAAAATTATCTTTTGGAGTTCAAAATGCATTAATTATAACTAAATACAGTGGATTAGATCCTGAGATTTTTGGAGGTATTGATAATACAATTTATCCAAGAGCTAGAATGTATGTTGTAGGTTGTAATGTTAACTTTTAATATAAAAATAGTATGAAAAATAAAATAGTAAGTTTATTGTTTATAGTTGTTATTTCATCTACATTCACATTATCTTGTTCAAGTGATATCCAAAAAACGGAACAAGATCCAGATTATTTAACATCAGAAACGTTATACCAAAATGAAGCTTCCTACAAACAATTTTTAGCTAAATTGTATATGGGACTAGCTACTTCTGGTCAAGGCGGACCGAATGGCGCTCCAGATATTGCGGGTATTGACGGAGGTTTCGGTCAATATTTAAGAGCCTATTGGCAATTAAATGAGTTAACAACAGATGAGGCAATCATCGGATGGGCTGATGGTAACCTACCTTCATTAAACAACCATACTTGGGCATCAAACAACGAATTCATTTATGCAATGTTCTCCCGTGGTATGTATCAAGTATCGTTGTGTAACGAGTTCTTACGTCAAACGGATGATGGTAAATTAGATAGTAGAAATGTGTCTGCTGCTACTCGTGCAGAAATTATTAATTTTAGAGCAGAAGCTCGTTTTTTAAGAGCCTTTTCTTATTGGAATTTAATGGACTTTTTTGGCAACATTCCTTTCGTAACTGAAAACGATGCTGTTGGATATTTCTTACCTCCACAAAAAGATAGAGCTTTTGTGTTTGATTACATTGTTAGTGAATTAAATGCTATTGATGGAGATTTAAAATCTTCTGGTACAAATGAGTATGGCAGAATAGATAAAATTGCTGGTAAAATGTTATTAGCTAAATTGTACTTGAATGCTCAAGTATATATAAATCAACCCAAATTTTCTGAAGCATCCGTTGCACTGGCTTCTGTATTAAGTTCAACTTACTCCATTAATACTAGCTCAAGTTATGATAAAGTTTTTATGGCAGATAATGATGTAAATGGATCACAAACAGAAATTATTTTTCCAATTCGTTTTGATGGCTTATCTACTCAAACTTGGGGAGGCACAACGTATCTTGCCCACGCATCTGTTGGAGGAACAATGGATCCGGCTGCATCAGGTATCAATAGTGGTTGGGCAGGTTTAAGAACAAGACCTGAACTTGTTGATAAATTTTCGGGAGATCCTAGAGGTATGTTTTATACTAGTGGGCAAAGCTTATCCATTAGTAACATTGGAAATTTTACAGACGGTTATGCAGTTATGAAATTTAAAAACATAAAATCAACAGGAGGTCAAGGTTCAGATGCATCTGGGCAATTTGCCGACACTGATTTTCCTTTGTTTAGATTAGGTGACGCTTATTTAATGTATGCTGAATTAGCAGCAAGAGGAGAAGGAAGTATAACACAAGCTGCGTCATATGTTAATACATTAAGAACAAGAGCTGGTGCTTCTTCAATTACTTCATCAAATATTACATTAGACTTTGTATTAGATGAAAGATCTCGTGAATTATATTGGGAGGGGCACAGAAGACAAGACTTAATTCGTTTTGGTAAATATACTGGAAGCACTTATCTATGGCAGTGGAAAGGTAATGCTCAAGCAGGAACAGGAATTGATGATAAATTCAAATTATTTCCAATACCTTCTCAAGCAATAGGTTCTAACCCTACATTACAACAAAACGCTGGTTATTAATTTAATAAAAGAAAATATGAAAAATATAATTAAAATAATACTAACGCTACTTTTACTTGTAAATCTCTCTTGTGAAGATTCTAACGATTTAGTTGTATCTTCAAATGGATTTGAACTTAGAAAGGATGCATCAGTAACTTCGCCTTTAGTTTTAACCGAAGCTACTGCTTCAGATATCTTTGCAAAATTTGAATGGGATATTGCAAATAATGGTCCGGCTACAATTTCAACTTACACCTTGCAAGTTTTTGATCATAATGATGTTTCCTTGTCTAATCCTGTTGAATATTCAGGTAGCGGTTTGGTGGTAAGTCCAACATCTAGAAAAGCTACAATTACAGTAACAGAATTCAATAAATTAATAAATGGATTACCCAATTATAAATGTAGCGAAATGGATGTTGATATTAGAATAAAATCGTTATTGGGAGGTAATGCTGCTAATGCGTTTAGTCAATATTCTAATCCAATAAATGTAAAAGTTACAGGTTATTCATTAAAACTTCCTGTAATGGCTTTTGTTAAAACAGGAAACACCGCTTCTACAGAGCCAAGAGTTGCTGCTTCTGCTCCGTCTTCTAATACAGATTTCGTTGGTTATATGTATTTAGAAGCAGGTAATTATAAATTTTACCAAGCAGATGCATGTCAGGATTTTACAACTCCAACTGTTTATGGTTTAGGCGGCACAACAGGCACATTAAATTCAGGCGCAAGCGCACCAAGTATTTCTGTTGCAACAGCAGGACATTATTTGGTTAAAGCGAATTTATCAAATAACACCTATACCTTAACTCCTTATACAACTTTCGGAATATTTGGAGCTGCAACAAGATCTGGTCTTGGAACTGGATTTCAAGTCCCTTTTAATTATGACGCCACGACTAAAACATGGGTTTTAGAAGTTGATTTAATAAAAGGGAAAAAATTTAAATTCAAATCGAATCTTTGGACCGGAACAGCCGTAGTCGCTACATTACCAAACCCGCCATATGCACCTGGAACGGCATCAACATCAGTTTCTATTTTAGGTAAAACGGCTACACCTTCGGTATTAGTAGAAAATAGTACAACAGGACAAGGTGATATTTCGGTTCCTGGAACAGATGATGGATCTAGAGACAAATATAGAGTTGTTCTTGATGTAAGTAATCCAAGAAATTATACTTATAAAATGACTAAAATTTAGATTTTACATTATTAAACCTATTTATTAAAAGCAACTAACTAGTTAGTTGCTTTTAATTTAAAAAACAACAACAATGAAAAGAATTGCCTTACTATTTTGTTTAATTACCTCTATTGTATTTTCACAACAAGTTACTATTTCTCCTGCTACTTTTGCCGTAACCGATCAAATTACGATTACCGTTTCATTTGCAAGCGCTACTTGTAATTCAATGGGTTCTAATCCGGTAAAAGTATATATACACTCCGGTGTGGGGACAACTGCTAATCCTTGGTCTTCAGTAGTTGGAAATTGGCTCGCAGATGATGGAGTTGGATTAATGACAAACAATGGTAATGGCACTTGGAGTATTACTATTACCCCAAGTATTTATTATAATTTAAATGCAACCCAACAATCTAGTGCAGCTAGAATGGGAATGGTCTTTCGAAATGCAACGGGTACACAAACCTTAAAATTAGCACCAAGTTGTAGTGATTTCTTTTTCAACGTTGGTTATTTTCAATCTACTTTGATAGCTCCTTCTGAAAATAGTGCCACAATTATAGCATCAGGAGGAAGTTTAACTATTTCAGCATCGAATACCAATGGAAATGCTAATTATAATTTAAAAGCTAATGGAACAAGCATTGATGCAGTTTCTAATCAAAACACCTATAGTTTTAATCACACAAATATTACATCCAATCAAAATTATGAGTTAATAATTACTCAAGGTACCTCAATTCAAACTAAAAAGTTCACTGTAATTGTATCACCTCCTTTAATTTCTCAAGCTATTCCTTCTGGTAAATTGGATGGAATAAACTATGACGCTACTGATCCTTCAAAAGCCATATTAGTTTTAGATGCGCCAGGAAAAGACTTTGTATATGTAGCAGGTAGTTTTAACAATTGGCAGCCCGACAATAATTATGCAATGAAAAAGGATGTTTCATCCTCTAAGTTTTGGTTAGAATTAACAGGTTTAACGCCTGGTGTCGATTACAGTTATCAATATTGGATTGTAGATCAAACACCAATTGCCAATTCGCCAGTTTTGGTAAAAACGGCTGATCCGTATTCAACTTTAGTTTTGTCTTCTTATGACGATCCTTATATTCCTGCTTCAAAGTATCCTAATTTACCTCCTTTTCCATCAAACTCTGGACAAGATAGAGAAGTTACAGTTCTAAAAACAGGTCAAACACCTTATACATGGAGTAACGCAACGCTTAATTTTGTAAAACCAGAAAAAGAAAAATTGGTCGTTTACGAATTGCTAATTCGTGATTTTGATTCAAATAGAAGTTATCAAAACCTGATTGATCGAATTGATTATTTTAAAAATTTAAAAATTAATGCTATAGAGTTAATGCCAATCATGGAATATGAAGGAAATGAAAGTTGGGGTTACAATACTGCTTTTCATATGGCTAATGATAAATATTATGGAACAGCAGATAAATTAAGAGAGTTCATTGATGTTTGTCATCAAAATGGTATAGCAGTAATTTTAGATTTGGCATTAAATCATGCTTTTGGAAGGAATCCAATGGTTAGAATGTGGATGAAAGATCCCGAAGGTGACGGTTGGGGCGACCCTGCTTCTGACAACCCGTATTTTAATCAAGTTGCTACACATAGTTATAGCGTTGGAAGCGATTTCAATCATTCGCAAGCAAGAACTAAAACCTATGTAAAAAGAGTTGTAAACCATTGGATTCAAGAATTTAAAATTGATGGTTTTCGTTGGGATTTAACAAAAGGTTTTACACAAGATTGCCCTTCAAATGTTGCCGGAGGTCAGGATGCATGTACCAATGGCTATCATCAAGACAGGGTGGACGTACTTAAAGAATATGTTGATTACTCTTGGACTTTAGATCCTACACATTATGCAATTTTTGAACATTTAGGAATAGACAGTGAAGAACAACAATGGGCAAATTATAGAATAGGAGAAACGCCAAGTAAAGGCGTAATGTTTTGGGGTAAAATGACCGACCAATACAATCAATTATCAATGGGATTCAATTCTAATAATGATATTACTAGAATGGGAAATGTGGCTCATGGGTTTACCGCCAAGAGAGTTATAGGTTACCCAGAAAGTCATGATGAAGAACGATTGATGTATAAAAATGCAATTTACGGAAACAATACAAACGCTTCGCATAATGTTAGAACATTAAATGTAGCACTTTCAAGAATGTCAGCTATTGCGGCAGTTTCACTGCTAATTCCTGGCCCAAAAATGATTTGGCACTTTGCAGATTTAGGTTATAATGATTCAGTTTTTACCTGCAACAACGGATCAGTAAATACATCTACTGATGCAACTTCTGGCGACTGTAAACTTGATACTAAACCACAATTACAATGGACAAATAATTGGTTAGGCGATTCGAATAGAAATGCTATCTATAATAATTATGCAAAAATTATAGATTTGAAAAAGAATAACGCCGTATTTAGTAAAGATTACGCTATTAATTCGGGTACAACATTGCAGCCAAAAATATACATATATGATAATGCTGCTTCCACAACCACTTTAAAAAACGTAGTTGTTTTATCCAATTTTAGTGTCGATACAATTAATGTCACGCCAAATTTTCCTTACACAGGAATTTGGTACAACTTGATGGATAATACCCAGCTAAACGTAACAAACACTTCAGGCCCAATTAGTATCGAAGCCGGAGGATTTAGAATATATGGAAACCAAATTTCAAATTTAAACACAGATAGTTTTAGCGATCTTAGTTTTATCACTTTAACTCCTAATCCATCAACCAACTTCTTTTCAATAAATTATGATTTATCTAAAGTATCTATTTATTCCATAACGGGACAATTAATAAAATCTTTTCAAAATAAATCAAAAACGGATGTTTATGAAATTTCCGATTTAAATAAAGGAATATATTTAGTAAAAGTAGTAGATGTAAATAATACTGAAAAAACTTTTAAATTAATAAAACAATAATTGGAGCGATAAGAAAAGAGACACGATTTATGAATTATTCATTATTAAGGCAATAAATAATGTATTTATTAACACTACATCGTTTTCGTTAGACTTTTTTTTTTACTTTAATAAAAATATTGCAAATAAATTTTAAATTTGCTTAATTGAATTTTAACCTTAAATATAATAACAAATTATGAAAACAAAACTACTATTACTAATTGCAATTGTTTTTACTGCAATTAACATTAACGCCCAAGTATCATTAATTGGTGTTGGGGCAACCGGAAGTTGGTCAACTGACTATGATTTAACTGATGCAGATGCAGATGGTATCTGGACTGGAACTGCCGTTCCTATGGCAGGGGGAGAATTCAAATTTAGACTAGATCATGCGTGGACTACAGCTTATGGAAATGGAAATGGCGCAGCAACATGGCCTTCCGGTACTGCTGATACAACTCCTGGAGTAAACAATAATATATTAGCAATAGCAGGTGTTTATGACGTATCTTTTGACATAGCTACAGGAGCGTTTTCTTTTGCTGGGGGTACTCCAATTCCTGTTGTTAAGTTAGTTGGCTCTGCTGTAACTACCGTAGGCGGAATAGTTTTAAGTACTGCAGATTTAGTTACTTTTACTGTATCTAATGCTACTTTAGTTGCTGGTGATGCTCAGTTTTCTATTGACGGCGTACTTTATGGTGGAACAACTTTCCCAATAGGTAGTGCATTAAGTAATACCGATTTAATTCCTGCGACTGCTGGATCTTATACTACTATTAGTATTAATGTTGTTTCAGGAGATTACGTGTTTACACCGGCTCCATTGTTTCAATTAATTAGTTTAACCGGTGCTGCTGTTGGCGGCTGGGGAACTGGTTTTGATTTTGATTTAACACCTGTAGATACTGACAATTATCGATTGAATGATATTGCTTTATTGGCAGCGGATTGTAAATTTCGTAAAGATCATGACTGGGCAACTACTTGGGGTGACGCTGCTTTTCCATCTGGAGTTTCAACAGGCAATAATATTACAGTAACTACTGCGGGGAATTATGATGCAAAATTAAATATTGTAACTGGTGCATATAGCTTTGCTTTTCCACAAATTAGCTTAACTGGTGCTGCTGTAGGCGGATGGGGAGTTGACTCTGATTTAATTACAACAGATGGATTAAATTATTCTCTTGATAATTTAGTTATGACAACTGAAGGTTGTAAATTCAGAAGAGATCATGACTGGGCTACTTCATGGGGTGGCGATGCATTTCCAACCGGAAATCCAGGAAATGGAGATATTCAAGCAGTAGCAGGAACCTATAATGTTACATTCAACAACCTTACAAAAGCTTATAATTTTGCAGATGTATTATCTACTAATCAATTTGATCAAAATTTATTTTCTTTAGCTCCAAATCCAACTAAAGGAATGTTTGCTATTAATGCAGATGTTGCTAAAGTTCAAATTTTTAACTTGACAGGTCAATTAGTGAAAACTTTTAATACTAAAGCTGCAAACGAAAGTTTATCTATCTCAGAATTAAATCAAGGTATTTACTTCGTAAAAGTAACAGATTTGAATCTTAACGAAAAAACTATCAAATTAATCAAAGAATAATTATTTCTTTAATTAAATAAATTAAACCTCTCCATGTGAGAGGTTTTTTTTGTTTTAAAAGTTTATTACTACCGAATAAATTGAATTTTATTTAGATAAAAAAGGGAAGCAAATTGTTTCCCTTTTTATTTGTTCGCAAAGTTATTATCGATACTAATAATGTAAAAAAAAAGCAGTATTTTTTTAAACCTGTTTTTAAACCTCTAATTTCATTAGTTCTGTACAATTTTACCCCCATTTTAGTATTGGCAAATAAAAATTTGCTATTAGATTTGTGTTGTTAGAAAAATTTATTTGTCCTTATAAATTAATTAGATTTCTCATTTCAAAAAATAGCAACAAAAAACAACCATTATGAAAAAATTATTACTCAATTTTAAATCACTTTTATTAGTACTTATTCTATGTGCCAATCTCGGAAATAGTCAAACCGTATTCCATGAAACTTTTGGAGCTACTGCATCAGCTTCCTATTTAGGAGGAACATCAACAACACCAGCAGGAATTTATTATACTCAAGGTTCCAATGGAGTTTTTTCTACCGCATTAAACGGCAGTGATGCGTTTTTAAATATGGCATCAAGTGGTGCGGCAGGAAGACCAAATTTGACGGCTCCATTTACATGAGAAAATCCATCAAGAGTCAATAAAGATGTTATTCCGAACAAAAAGTGTTTAAATGCTTTCATTATTGATGCGGAATTTTAAATTCAATTACGATATTAAATAGCGGAATTTTACTTAGATTTTTGGTAACATGCACCATCGGTTCTGCGAATTTCGCGGTATTTTCTACTTGAATCCCCGTTCCCGTTTTTCCTTCAGGATGAAATCTCGGATCGGTTAATTGTACCGTATTCAATCGAACTACAATTTGTTGCGCGTGACTATGCAATTCGCGAACATCCCCTGGATTCAGTCGTTCTTCAAAAACTCTGAATTCGGCATCGTCATAAATAATTTTATTTTTTAGAGGCTCAACCCATTTTTCGGGTTGTTTCAATTCGGGATGATTTTTCTTGAAAGCAACTTCAAAAAAACTTCCGATTGGCGATTCGTAGGATTCCGATTCTAAAAAAACGGCAATTTCGCCTCGTTTTAAATTAAATGTCCCTTTGCTACTTTTTATTTTCACATTATCTAAAGCAACAATTACGCGACTTCCATAATTTTCTGCAAATGATTTTGAACAATTTGTTCCGTTTTTAGTCACCAAGAAATAGGCATTATCAATTGTAATAGAATCGTTGAAAATGAAAGTTTTTTCGAATTTTAATGGTAATACGTAATTTTTCCCAAAAGAAATCTTGAAATTTATCACTAATAAAATCGCTAAAAAAAATGTTTTTTTCATTGAAATTTCTATTTATTAGCCACACATCTAAAACCCAAATGTTCCATTGAAGAATCGGAGGAACTTTTCATTCTCGCCGAAACGCGGTAGCCGCTACAATAGGATTCATTACATAAAAAAGACCCGCCTCGCATTACTCTTTTGGCAACCAAAGGCTCATCTGGGTCAAAACTTTTTTCTGGTCCTTTTGGATTAACAGCGATGGTTATTTTTTTGAAGGAATCGTAATAGGTATTGTTGTATTTATCTGCGCACCATTCCCAAACATTTCCTGCCATATCATATAATCCGTAGCCATTTGGTGCAAAAGTTTTTACAGGTGCTGCGCCATAAAACCCATCAACCGTTTCGTTTTTGTATGGAAAACTACCTTGCCAATAATTGCAATGTGTTTTTCCTTCGTCAATTTTTTCATTTCCCCAAGTATAAACCGAATTTTTTAAGCTTCCTCTTGCGGCAAATTCCCATTCGGCTTCTGTAGGCAAACGTTTTCCGGCCCATTTACAATAGGCGTTGGCATCGTCCCAACTGATATGAATTACTGGGTAATTTTCTTTTCCAATAATATCGCTTTCCGGGCCTTTTGGATGTTTCCAATTCGCGCCATGCGTCCATTGCCACCATTGGCTATAATCTTGCAAACTCACTTCGCCTTCAGTTGGAACAAACACAAGCGATGCTGCTTTCAAGGTTTCGGCATCTGGTTTTGGGGTGTCTGCGGGTAATTGTTTTTTTAATTCGTCCCAATTAACATCTTTTTCGGCGGTGGTGATATAGCCTGTTTCGGAAACAAATTTTTCGAATTGGGCATTTGTCACTTCGGTACTATCCATATAAAAGCCACTTACTTTTACGTTGTGTTTTGGAAATTCGTCCTGACGCCCTTGCTTATTGTCTGCGCCCATACTAAAAACTCCACCTGGAATCCAAACCATTCCTGCGCTGTTTTTTAATTTTGTTGGCGTATTAGTTTCAATTTTTTTTGTGGGATTTCCAAATCTTTTCGGAATAGTTGTCGTACAACACGTCTTTTTAGCAGGAACTGTTTTTTTAGAAGAATTTGTTTTTATTTGCCCAAATATAAATGCGTTGCTGAAGAGAAAAAACAATATGACACCATATTTTATAATGGTTTTAAAGCTCTTATATTTAGGGTTTTTTGTCATTTTTTTTATAATTATTTTACTTGGGATTTAAAAAACGCAAGTATTTTGCCTTTCAATTCTTTTGAAACAGCTTTATAAGCTTCTTCATTTACAACATTTATAGTTTCGTTCGGGTCTTTTTCATAATCATACAATTCTGTTCCCACAATCCAATCGGCATTAAATGGTTGGTTGCTTCTGAAATTATTTCCCATCCAAATCGTAAAACGATAGCTGCATTGTTTTGTCTTGATAAGGAATTTGTAATTCATCAAGCAAAGCAAAAATTTCATCAGAGTTTGAGTGAATAGTTAAACCTATTTGCTTATTTTCTATTATTTCTTTAGCATCAGAAGACAAAATGTACTCTGGTTCATTAAAGCCTAAAATCTCTTCTATCAAAGAAACGCTGATTTTGTCGACATTAATTTTATTTGAAAACAACATAGAAGTAATTTTTAGTTCGTTGCAGAATTAAACATAATTTAGGACATACACAAGTTTTTTGGCAGTTTTGTTTGTTTAAAAGATTCGATGACTATGTTTTATGTAGGTGTTTTTAATGAAAATT
>CAIJFC010000146.1 GCA_903819815.1 uncultured Bacteroidota bacterium | reverse complement strand
TGATGTCGATTCAAATTTAGGATCTGCGCTTACTAACGGTGTTTTAAGTTCTATAAATACAGGAACTGCTTTAATTTCAAGCAATACCAATCAAAGAATGAGCGCAACAACTTGGGGAGAAATTGGTTTTTCGGCGGCTCATAAAATATTTGAAAATAAAAAAAATAAGATTAATGCCGGAGTAACATTCAAACTACTTTTTCCAGGCGCTTATGCAAATATTGGTTTGGATAAATTTCAAGGAAGAATTACTAATAATTTAGGTAATTTAATACTTACTAATGCAACTGCAAATTTGAATATTGCCTATTCTGGAAACCTAGGAAATGATTTTACCAATGTTAGTGATTACACCAGCTCCGTTTTTGGAAATCTTCAAGGAGTTGCAACAGATATAGGAGTTGATTACCAATTACTTGGGTCAAATAAAAATTACAAAGTTAAAATTGGTGCTTCGCTAAAAAATATTGGAAGTATGACTTTTAAATCTTCTTCCAATTATTCTACCAATTATACCTTGTCAATTCAGGGAACTCAATCCTTAAATTTGAATCAATTTCAAAATTCTAATGGTATTAATGATATAGAAACAACATTAATAAACAGTGGTTTTTTAAATAAATCTCCACAAAATACCGACTTCAATGTTAAGCTTCCTACTACTTTTAATTTGTATGCTGATATTAAAATTGTATCAAAATTTAGCGTTTCACTTTTTACTCAACAGAAGGTAAATAGCAATAGTAATAACGATCAAATTATGTCACAAAATATAATTTCGATAACTCCTAGATTTTCATTGGGTATTTTTGAAGCTTATTTGCCTATAGCAAAAAATGAGATTTCAGGAACAACAGGGGGTTTCGGATTTCGCTTAGGAGGGTTTTTCTTAGGGTCAAACTCAATATTAACGGCAATTACAAGCGATACTAAACAAGCAGATTTTTACACCGGATTCCGTTTTGGAATACTATAAATTAAATTTACAGATGGATTTCAAATCAAATATTCAATATAGAAAGGAAACGTTAATAAAATTATTGCATTCTATTGAGGAAAACGAAAGCAGAATAATTGAAGCTTTATATAACGATTTTAAAAAACCTGAATTTGAAGCAGTTTTAACTGAAACGAATTATGTAATTGGTGATTTAAAACAAATAATTAAGAATTTAAAATGCTGGTCTAAACCTAAAAGAGTTCTTCCTTCGATATTAAATTTCCCTTCCAGCGACTTTATTTATAGTGAACCCTATGGAAAAGTCTTGGTAATTTCGCCTTGGAATTATCCATTTCAACTCGCATTATGTCCTTTAATTGCAGCAGTTGCAGCTGGAAATTCAGTGGTCTTAAAACCATCTGAATTGACGCCAAACACTTCAAGTATTATCGCTGAAATTATTTCAAAAGTCTTTTCGAAAAACCATGTAGAAGTAATTGAGGGTGGTGTTGAAGTTTCTCAAAATCTATTGTCTCAAAAATGGGATTATATTTTTTTTACAGGTAGTGTAGCCGTTGGAAAAATTGTTGCAAAAGCTGCCGCTGAATACATGACACCTGTAACATTAGAATTAGGAGGGAAAAACCCTTGTATTATTGATGAAACGGCTAATATTAAATTAGCAGCCAAAAGGATTGTTTGGGGAAAATTTATAAATGCAGGACAAACTTGTATCGCACCCGATTATTTATTGGTTCAAAAAAAGGTAAAATTAGAGCTTGTAGAGCATTTAAAGCAAGAAATAGTCAATGCCTATTCCAATAATCCTGAATTATCACCTGATTATACTCGCATAGTTAATACAAGAAATTGGGATCGTTTAAAGAACCTTATAGAACCTGAAAAAATACTTTTTGGAGGTCAAAATAACTCAGAAGATTGTTATCTTGCTCCTACTCTAATTGACGAAACATCATTTGAAAGTCCTGTGATGAAAGAGGAAATATTTGGCCCTATATTACCCATATTATCTTATGAAAATGAATCAGAATTGGATAAAATTATTTCAAAATATGATAAACCATTATCACTTTATGTTTTTACCACAAAAAACAAATTTGCAGAAAAGATTATTCAGAAATTCTCATTCGGTGGTGGCTGCATTAACGATACGGTAATTCATTTTTCAAATAATAGGTTGCCTTTTGGAGGTGTTGGCCATTCTGGAATTGGAGCCTATCATGGAAAAATGAGTTTTGATACTTTTTCACATAAAAAAGCAATAGTAAAAAAGGCTAATTGGCTGGATTTACCATTGAGATATGCTCCTTACAAAGGGAAAATTACATTAATTAGGAAAATTTTAAAATGGATGTAACTACTAAAACCAATTACGTTTCTTAAAATAATATACCATTCCTATTACAATAGTGAACATTGCACCAATTACAATAAAATAGCCGTTCGGATTTTTCAATTCGGGCATATTTTCAAAATTCATTCCATATACTCCAACGATAAAAGTTAAAGGTATAAAAATTGCTGAAATAACAGTAAGTGTTTTCATCACCTCGTTCATTTTATGATTTTGTGATGAATAGAAAAAATTCGATGCGCTATCAAGTGTTACCATATCATCATCAATTTGATCTAAAAGCTCTAAACTTTTTTGATGTAATCTAGAGAAAAAACTAAAATTTTCGGGAGCAATTGCATTAAAAACATCGTCATCTTTAATGCTTTTTATCGAATATAAAGAATCACGTAAAGGAATAATGGACCTTTTTAAAAAGTTAAAATTATCTCTGTGTTTCTCAATTTGAACTAAAATTGATGGATCAGTACTCGTTTTAGATAAATTTATAAGAAATTCCACTTTATCTTCTTCATTTTCAATGGTAATATAAAAATTTTCCATTATGGCATCTAACAATAAAAAAAGTAAATAATCTGCTTTTTTTGTTCTCACAATTCCCGAATGAGTTCTGATTCTTTCCCGAATATGCGTAAAAAAATCACTTCTTTTTTCTTGAAATGAAACTAAAACCCCTTCTTTCATTAAAAAACTAATTTGTTCTACTGTAATAT
>CAIJFC010000145.1 GCA_903819815.1 uncultured Bacteroidota bacterium | reverse complement strand
TCATTCAAGTAATTAAATAAAACATTTTTAGAACCTAAACGATTATCTTTTAAATTATAGGATAAATCACTTAACACAATTCCTGATTCAATCGTAAGCCGATTGTTTAACTTATAGGTTAACGCACTTGAAAATCGTATGGAAGGATATTTGTATATTAATTGCCTAGTCACTAAACCATTAAGTCCACCTGAGATATTTTGTTTTAAATTTTCCTGTGATTGATAGCTCATCGATAAAACATTTTTGAAGAATACTTTTCGAAATGAAATTTTATGATTGAATCCGAAAACATTCAAACTACCCTTGTCAATATTTTTCTCAGTTAAAGTTGTTTGATCTGTTTCATCATTTCCCATTAAGCCCCATATGGAAAACACTCCGTTCTTTTTTGTAGGTAAGTCTACAGTAAAATTTAAATCTCTAAAATTAGGATTGTAATTATTTGTATTTAAATTAATAATATTACTACTCAATAATAATTGCAAAGTGGAATACCTTCCTGCAACACGGTAGGAACTACCCGATTTTCCAATGGGGCCTTCCATTCCAAAATCAAGGCCAATTAAACTTAATTGCCCAGTGAATTCAGTTTTTTGGTTATTACCCCTTCTAAAATTTAAATCAAATACACCAGATAAACCATTCCCAAAATTTGCGGGGAAGGCGCTGGTCATGAAATCAGATTTGGCCAAACTATAGGCATTAATCATGGATACAATACCACTCGTTGAACCTTGTCCATCGGTAAAATGGTTGGGATTTGGTATTTCAACTCCTTCTAATCGCCAAAGTAATCCCCTAGGTGAATTACCTCTTATGACAATTTCATTATTATCATCCGATCCTGCATTACTTACGCCCGCAAAGGCCAATGCCATTCTTGCAGGATCCTGGAATCCACCTGCATATCTAACTGCCTCCTGCGGCCCAAACTGACGTGTGCTGACTAATGCAAATGGGTTATTAAATTGCTCCTTGTTTTTATTACTGTTTACCGTTACTTCCTTCAAAAGGATAACAGCTTCTTCTAATTCAATTTCTAATACTACTTCCTTACCACTATTTAGTTCAATTCCGTTAATCAATGTGTTTTGATAACCTACTTTACTAATGACTAAATCATATTTAGCAATTGGAATTTTACTAAAACTAAATCTCCCATTACTATCTGATATCGCTATTAATTTTGCATCTTTAATCATTACAGATGCATCCGCTAGCACATTTTTAGTTTGTCGATCAACAATGGTGCCCCTTAATTGCTGTGTTAAATTTTGTCCCCAACTAATACTAGTATTGAAACTAATTAAGGTAAGTATTAGTATAAATTTTATTTTATTCATAAAGGGAGAAAACATGAAATAGAAAGTTCATCGCTGCATTTGAAATTTCAATGAAATAAGCTTACGAATCGCATTGAATAAATTATATAGTCCCAGAAACTATAACTTATATTTCTTTATTTGTTGGTGCATAATTTTAAACCATAAAGGCGGGATCAAGGATAATAAAATCATACCAGGGTAACCTGTAGGCATTTGCGGTGCATTATCAAAACTTCTTAAAATTTGATATTTTCTTGAGGCCAAATAATGGTGATCACTGTGGCGACTTAATTCAAATAACATTAATCGTCCAATAATATGGTTGCTATTCCAGCTATGATGTGG
>CAIJFC010000144.1 GCA_903819815.1 uncultured Bacteroidota bacterium | reverse complement strand
ATTGCTCATTTTTGCAATAGCTAATCTATCAGAAGAACGCATCTCCACTAACTCATATCTCAAATAAGGCGTTAAAGACAGTTTATTATTAAACGTTAGTTTATCTTTTATAACAGCTGAATAAGCTTGCAGTTCATAGTATTGATCTCTATCCATCACTCCACTTCTAGAAAATCTAGAGGAGTCATTTTTTATTTCAACATTATTAAATCCTTCAAGGTGAACTTTTGCTATTACTTCAAAATTCATTTTAAACTGTTCTCTAGATAGAGTATACTTAAATGTTTCTTGTAGTCCTGCAAATTTAAATGTTCTATTTCTAGCTCTTGTGCTTTCTTTTCCATTTACTAATTTTCCAACTCTTATGTAATCATTTGATTCAAATGTTTGGTCATTCAAATAATCATATCTATCATTTAATACATTATCTTTCAAATAGGTTGCTGCTGAGCTGCCAGAAATTACAATGTTTTCTTGTCGCCACCAATCACGTTGAAATTGAGATGCATAGATTTTAGTTGAAAGTAAAGTGTTTTCAGTTAATTGGTAATTATGCATTAAATCAACAGCGTAACGTTTAGATATTAAATCATCTGCATCAAAAGGATTTTGTTTAGCATCCTTGTTGAATGTGTATGGTGTAAGTCCGCTGTAGGTAGCTTTAGATTTTTCTTGATGATAATTTAATTTTAAATAAAATGATGATCTCTTGCTTAATTCAGCATATAATTTTAATGTCGTATTAAAAATATCTGAAGATGAATTTTGTTGAAACCCATTAAAGCCTTTATTTAAAATTTGTAGTTCAGCACCTATTTTATTCCATGTGCCACCATAAGTGAAATATTCTGAATGATATCCATTTTCTCCACCAACAATATTTAATCCTAAGGTAGGTTTTACCGGGGGTTTTTTTGTAATGTAATTTACAACGCCATACATGGTGTTTGCTCCGTAACTTAAAATATCTGCGCCTTTTAATATTTCAATTCCATCTAACCTATCGCTTGGTGGATTGTAATAAGCTTCGGGCGATAAGTATGGAGCAGGAGCAATTGGGGTTCCATCTTCTAGTAATAAAATATTGGCAGATCGACGAGGATATGATCCTCTGATTCCAACATTTAATCGATTTGAAATTCCCATATCACCCGAAACATTAACGCCTGAAACTTTTTTAAGTACTTCTTCTGTACCAATTGGTTTTGTTAGCTCAATGTCTTTTGAATTGATAATAAAATTTGAGCCTTCATATTTGGTTGAGTAACTGTTTGATATCGCATTGACAACTACCTCCGTAATTTGAATAGAATTAGCTGCCATTTTTATGATTGGCAATTCTATAACTTCATTTTCAGATGTAACACTAACTTCTTGTTCAATTTTATCGTAACCCAAAGTATAAAAAGTAAGATTATATTTCTCAGCAGATACATTTTCAAAAACGAACATTCCTTTTGAATCAGTATATTTATGGATAGTATTATTTAAAGAAACTAAAACAAAAGGCATTGCTGCGCCATTTTCGCTAGTCATAACCTTACCTTTTATAATGGCATTTTGAGAATATATAGTACTTGAAACAAAAATGAAAAGAATTAAAAAAAAGAGCTTCAACATGAACTTCATAAGGCGATTTTATTTAGATTGATTATAAATATGCCTCAAAAGTAAATGATAATGGATAATTAAAACATACCTAAAAAAGGGTATTATCCAAAATAGAAAAACTTGAAATAATAAAATAAGAAAAGACTTTTGAAAAATTACTTCTTGTAAATCAAAGCCACGGCATAAGCATTTACACCCTCGCCTCTGCCAACATAACCTAACCGTTCGTTAGTTGTAGCTTTAATAGAAACATCATCAACTGAGATATTCATAATTGGCGCTAATACATTTTGCATGGAAGTAATATGCGGATTTACCATTGGAGCCTCTAAACTCAAAGTTGCATCTACATTTCCAATACCATAACCTTTT
>CAIJFC010000143.1 GCA_903819815.1 uncultured Bacteroidota bacterium | reverse complement strand
TTTGTTTCCAAACGCAAGTATCACAATCACTATAAACCCATAAATCATAAGAACCTTTGTTCAAAAATCTAAATTGAAATGAACCATCATAAGACGTATTGATGTCATCAAAATAATTTGGGTTATTGTGTTCGCTAATGTACACTTTTACTTCTCCGAGATATCCTTCTGCGCGAATATTTCCTGTAGAGGTAACGTCATAAGCATAGACTTTTCCGGAAATTTTTCCCAAACCGCCATAGCCTTCATCCTTTGAACAGGAATAGAAACCAATTGCGATTAGTAAAACCGCTACAACTAAATATTTTTTCTTCATGCTTAATTAATTTAATTTTTAATTTCTTACAACTTTAATTTTAGAATTATCATTCACATTTAAGAGATACACTCCAGTTGCATAACTTGAAAAATCAACACGATATTGATTTTGATTGACATGTTTATTTTGATACAACAATTGTCCCTGAAGATTATAAATGGCAATATTTTCTATTGGACTTGTTGCGTTTGAAAGCACAATAAAATCCGATGTTGGATTGGGATAGGATTTTAAATTTTTATCAAATTCACCAACATAATCAATTGATAAACCTTGATTATTGGCATTAAATGTTGGCGCTTGAATAACAAAATTTCCAGTTCCATTTGGAATTCGTGCGTATCCCATATCTGCCGTTTGTGCTCCAAAAGTAACCGATTCGATTATCGTTCCGTCAGGATAAGATAAAATAGCACTTTCGCCTACCGAAGATAATTTAAAGTCTGCATGAAGGCCCGTTTGAGTCAAATCTTGATCGGCCCAAACTATCAAATAGCTATTTGCCGGAATCGTTAATCCTGATGGAAATTGCCATTTCAATAAATTGGTGGTGGTATCGGACATGAACAAATTATCAAGACTTAGGGTGTTCGAAGTATTGTTGTATAATTCAATCCAATCTTCATATTGTCCATTATCGTCGGTAATTGTCGAAGTGTTTTGCGCCATTATTTCGTTGATTTTCAACTCGCCTGCAAGGATTTTTGGATAAGATGCGTTAATGGTATAAAACTCATGTTCTGCGCGTTCTGGAGAGAATTTCCCTATGTTATTATTTTCTGCATAAATATAATATTGAGTAAAAACTGACGTAATTGGAATAGCCACTCCATATACATTATCGTTTGCAGCTCCGTCATTATGAGCGCCATCATCAAACATAGCCACTTTGGTAAACGGCAAAGTATTATTGGCGCGTGAACAAAGAAAAACAGCATTTGAATTGGTATTAATCACATTGGCAGTTACGGAAACATTACTATTTATCAAAGGATTTTGAGTCGATAATGTAATATTTGAAATGGTTGGTTTTGTGTTTGTAAAATCGGTTAAGGCTGTTAAATAGGTATTTCTTCCGGTCATAAGTCCAGTAATTCCTGGCGCATTATTCATTCCTAAAGCGGCATCAGTTGTTCCAATATTACTTTGAAATTGAGCGTAGGTATAAAATTTATTGGTATCCGCTTGAACAGAACTGCTGATAAGCGTTTGAAAGGCATTTGCGGTTGTAAGATAAGATGCATTTGTAATGTTTTCAGCTAATATTGTAGCATAATGCGCCAAATACATTTTTTTATAAGTCGGAATTTCTAATAGTTTTTTAACCAAAGGCCAATCCGAATCTCCCGAATGCAATAAATGGGACAATTGTTTTTTTGCCGTAGTGGAAGTTAAATTTAAAGTTCCCGTGTCGCTAAAAGTTCCAAAGGACATATTCAAATCCCAAACAACAGGATTAAAACGACCGTTGTTGTCTTTGTATAAATAATAATTCTGCTTAAATCTTCCAATATAACTATCAATATTTACAAAGATATTATCAAAAGCAAGCATCCATAAAGCGCGATCAACGTCGAGAATGCTTTCGATATTGGAAACATTATTGTTTAAAATGTTTGTCAAATTGATTAAATCGTCCCAACCTGCCAATGATTTAATTTCATAAGCAGTGTCATAACTGGTACTCAAAGTTCCTTGATAAGATAAATTAGGCAAATTGATAGTTTGTGGATTCGCACCAGCTGGCGGACTACAACTAAAAAAAGCGTTTGTATTGGAATAAAAATGGTTGTTTACAAATTTCTTTGATATGGATTCTGAATTGATATATAATCCTTTTAAAACACCATTCACATATACATTTGCATAATTAGACAATGGGGCGTCCATATATTGCCGAAGTATGGAATAACCTGTAGTTTCTCTTACAAAAGTCGGGTCAAAAATTACATTACTCAATTTTACATCGGTATATCCTTGATAATCTTGGTTCACATAAGTATCCAATTCAATATGAAAAGGATTTTTATTACTGTTAGGATTGTAAGAACTATTTCCTTTATACTTTACTCCAACGGTATAAAAAACGGTTCCATTTATTGTAACCGATTGAGCCGCAATATAATCGCCAGCACCAGCCGCCTGAGCATCTAACAATGCATCCCAATTGGTTTCAGCAAAAACAATCCGAATATCCTGAATGGTAGCCGTGTTGTAAAAGGTTTGCGAATAAATTGGATTCACAATCAATAATAATAACAATAGTTTGAAAATTGTTTTCATATAAAAAGGCATTAGATATTATTTTTCAAATATAAACTTTTTCAATAAGAGAAAAGTTAGTAATTAAGAAAAACAATACGATTTTTAATAATTTAAATGTTACGTTAACATTAAATTTAGACGAATTAATTAAATTATTCTCTCGTTTTTTATATTAAATAATGACTCGACGAATTGATAATCTAATTAAGCAATTGTAAATCAATACCTTAAATATAAACGCTGATTATTATAAATTACTTCTCATTAAGGTTTACAAAATTCTTTATCTTGCGGTTTTAAATTAAATCATAAATGAAACCATTATTTAAAATTTCAATCGGAATTCTTTCGGCACTTTCTATAGTAGGATTTACAATCCAAGAAAAATCGGTAGTGCGATATTCCAAAACTAATGCTCCATGCGACACTTCGGTGGTTTATTTTAAAGAACAAATAATGCCCTTAATGCAAGCTAAATGCGTGAGTTGTCATAATGTTAAAAAAGCAAAAGAAGGAATAATGCTGGATAATTTTGATAATATCAAAAAAACTATTCGAGTACAAAATAGTTTTGGCATCATAAAAAACGAACTTGAATCGGTTCTTAGAACCAACTATATGCCGCCCGGAAAACATGACAAACTATCCGAAATTGAAAAAAAATTAGTGTATAAATGGATTCAACAAGGAATGCAGAACAACAGTTGCACCGAAGTTGTTTCGAATATGGCTACAATCGCAAACGAGGATATTTCATATGAAAACACTATAAAACCCATTTTAGAAAACAATTGTGTGGGTTGCCATAACAAAGTCGACACGGGTGGTGGGTTAGATTTATCAGATATTCAAACCGTTCAATCCATTGCTTTTAATGGTGTTTTAATCAAAGCGCTAAATCATTCTGAAGGCGTTCGAGCGATGCCTATAAACGCTGATAAATTGTCAGACGATACCATCAACAAATTTCAAATTTGGATTAACAACGGCTTAAAATAAGTAATAAAAAAGCGTGCCTGAATAATTCAGACACGCTTTAAAAATTAGTTTTAAATACTAATTCTTATTTTTTTGCACAACATCCAGCTTTTTTCTCTTTGCTGCAAGATTTCATTTCTTTTGTTGTACATTCTTTTTTGTCTTTAGTTGCAACTTCTTTCTTTGCACCTTCTTTTTGCTTTTCTTGTGCATTCACATTCATTGAAACAGACATTAGCGCTACGGCTAAAATAACTAGTAGATTTTTCATTTTTATTTATTTATTGATTATTAAATTCTTTTTTAGTTCAATTACAAATATATACATTTTCATAAAACTATAAATTATTTATAAAAATATATACACAATTTTGAAATACAATTTATTTATAACAAGCTTTTACACTTTCGATATTTTATATTTATGATCATACGCCACTGCGTCTTGCAAAAATTGCAAAGGAATCTCGGTGGCGCTAACTATAACTATTTCTGAAAAATCAGAACTCATACTGGCATTTTGAACGCCTTTAATTTCTTTAAATTTATCCGAAACCGTTTTCATACATCCGCTACAAGTAATACCTTCAAATGCATAAAGATGCACAATATGATTGGTTTTATAGAATTCAAATAATAATTCAAAACCCGCTCTTTTATCAATTGAATTTTTAGAGATTTCCATTTTATTAAACGAAAATGCCGCTTTAAAAAGTAATTCATACTCTTCTTGACTTCCGCCAAATGGTGGACTAATTTCAAATTCTCGATTAAACAAAAGCCCCGTCAAAATGCCGTTTTCGGCAAGAAGTTGGTGCATTTTCCATACATATTTTTGACGCATTGTTGGCGGTAAAGCACAAAAAAAAGTTTGTTCAATAATATAGTCATAAACCCCTTCGTGTTCGAAAAAATCACCCAAAACGATTTTGATATTCGGATTATTAGCAAACTTTTTATTCAAATTTGCAACCAATGTTGGCGCAATATCAATAACCGTAACGTTTGTAAATCCTTGAGCTAGAAGATATTCCGCTTCATAAGTATTTCCGCAACCCGGAATTAAAATTCGTGCCTGTTTATTTTTAATACGATCAATTAAATATTGAATGGGCGGTGAAACTGTACCTAAATCCCAACTAATAATTTTTGATTGGTATTGTGCGTCCCAATAATTCTTATCCAATGGGTTTTCGCAAACTACAACACAGCATTTTTCTTCTGACATTATTTTTTCTTTATTTCAAGGTTGATGGACAAACGTATTGGGTTGTTTTAATACCTGTTTTTTTGATGGCGTCAAAACCTCCATAAACATCAATAACATTGTGAAAACCACGCGCTTTCAATATAGACGCGGCAATCATAGACCGATATCCACCTGCGCAATGCAAGTAAAACGAAGCTTCTTTTGGAAATTCAGCTAAATGTTCGTTCAAAAAATCTAGAGGCGTTGAGGGAACATCCAAAACATGTTCGGCGGCATATTCTCCTGGTTTCCGAACGTCAAAAACAATCGCTTTTCCTTGGATTTTCTTCTCTAATGTTTCAGCAGAAACGGACAAAATTGTATCACATTCCAAACCAGAATTTTTCCAAGAATCAAATCCACCATTCAAATAGCCGATGGTATTGTCATAGCCAACTCTGGCCAAACGCATGATGGTTTCATTTTCCCTTCCTTCAGCAGTAACCAATAGAATCGGTTGTTTATTGTCTAAAATTAAGGCTCCCACCCATGGTGCAAAACCACCATCAATTCCAATAAAAATCGATTTTGGAATATGGCCTTTTGCAAATTCATCCTGATAACGAACATCTAGAATTAAGGCTTCGGTTTCATTGGCAATTAATTCAAATGTATTTGGGTCGAAAGGTTTTGCATCGGCAATAATAGTTTCAACATTTTCATAACCTTCCTTATTCATTTTCACATTCATAGGAAAATATGCCGGAGGAGGCAATAATCCATCGGTAACTTCTTTGATAAATTCTTCCCGAGTCATATCGGCGCGAAGTGCATAATTTGTTTCTTTCTGGTTTCCAATTGAACCA
>CAIJFC010000142.1 GCA_903819815.1 uncultured Bacteroidota bacterium | reverse complement strand
TAATTTATGAAATCTAAGTTTATTATCATGTAAATTTATATTGTATTTTTGTAAAAAAAATAAACAATGAGATTTCACACACGTAAATGGGTAAAACCAGAAGATTTAAATCCTAACGGAACTTTATTTGGAGGAAAATTATTGGCTTGGATTGATGAAGAATTAGCTCTTTATTCCATTATTCAATTAGAAAATAGTCGCGTTGTAACCAAATACATGTCGGAAATTAACTTTAGAAGTTCTGCCAAACAAGGCGATATTATTGAAATTGGAATTGATGTTGTAAAGTTTGGAAATTCTTCATTGACCTTGAAGTGCGAAGCTAGAAACATGATGACTAGAGAAACCATTATTACTATAGATTCCACCACAATGGTTAGTTTAGACGTAGATGGAAAACCGAGACCGCATGGAAAAACACAAATTGAATATGTTTCCGATCGATTAAAATAAAATCTATTTACTTACATCAATTGGATTTGACATTTCATAAATTTCCAAATCAAAATACTTAATTGATGCGAATATATGGTCAAAAATATCTGACATAATGTATTCGTAATTTTCAAATTTTTTATCATTTGAAAAAGCATATATTTCTAATGGAATTCCGTTTTGTGTAGGCTGCAATTGACGACACAACAAAATCATATCTTTATTTAAACCTGGATGATTTTGTAAATATTGGGTAATATATTTTCTAAACAATCCAAAATTGGTCATGTTTCTACCATTTATAGCAATGGTTTTATCTACATTATGAGTTGTATTGTATTTAGCAATTTCATCTTGACGGTGCTGAATATAAGACGTTAACAATTGAATACGTTTTAAATTTTCAATTTCTTGATCCTTCATAAATCGGATGCTGCTGGCTTTAATGAGTACATATCTTTTTATTCTTCTTCCGTCTGAATTCAACATTCCACGCCAATTTCGAAAAGAATCAGAAATCATACTATAGGTTGGAATTGTGGTCGTTGTATTGTCAAAATTTCTAACTTTAACGGTAGCTAAATTAATTTCGGTAACATCACCATCGGCTCCATATTTATCAAATGTTATCCAATCACCTATTCGAACCATATCATTAAGTGAAACTTGTACACTGGCCACAAATCCAAGGATAGTGTCTCTAAATATTAATATGATAACTGCTGAAATAGCTCCTAAAATGGCTAATAAATTTTTCGGTTCAATATCAAAAATCTCTGAAACTATGATAATAATACCAAAAATCCACAAAACAATCATTATTACCTGAATATAACTATCTATTGGTTTATCGCTAAATTTAGGATCTTGTTTTAAATAGTCTCTAATTGCATTAAAAATGGTTCTAATGATCCAAAGAATTAGCAAAACGATGTATACACCAACTAGTTTTCCAAAAACAGTCTCCCAATAAACAAAGTTATTTAAAATAATAGGAACTGATTTATATATTAATAATAGAGGGATTAGGTGAGCTATGTATTTTGCCGTTTTATTCGAAACCAATAAATCATCAAATTTAGTTTTCGTTTTTTTTGCAATAAAAATAATTGCAGTTACCAATACCAATCTAAAAACTATATATATAAAATAGGATAAAGCGCAAAGAAGTACTGAATTTAAAATTACACTTATATAGGAAGCTATTGTTGGGTTTACACCAATTTTTAGTAATAGGATGTTGCACCAGCCGAATATTAATTCTATAATTTTAATCATTTTTTAAATATTTAGTATCAACAAAAAAAGTTGCAAATGGAATTATGGATGCCAACAAAATAATTCCAATGTTTTTTAAAAGCCAATTTTTAGAAATTCCAATTATTAAGGCAAAAATTATATAAACAATAAAAAGCAAGCCATGAGATAATCCAATTGGAAAAACCAATTTATGATATAAATCGATATTCATAAATTTAACAATTAGCATATTTGATATTAATACCAAATAGGAAATACCTTCTAGAAT
>CAIJFC010000141.1 GCA_903819815.1 uncultured Bacteroidota bacterium | reverse complement strand
TGTATATGATTCAAAAAAATCGGGTTCATTGACCGTATCTCATTTGCGTTTTAGTGAAAATCCCATCCACTCCACCTATTTAATTAATTCAGCAAATTTTATCGCCTGTCATCATTTTCATTATTTAGAAACTTTCGACATTTTAAAAGACGCAGAACATGGTGCAACTTTCCTTTTAAATGCCCCTTTTAATACAGAAGAAGTTTGGCATCATATTCCTTATAAAATTCAAAATGAAATAAAAGAGAAGCAATTAAAATTTTATGTCATTAACGCATCCAAAGTGGCCAAAGAAACCGGTATGGGTTCAAGAATCAATGCCATTCTGCAAACCTGTTTCTTTGCTATTTCTAATATTATGCCAAAAGAAGCCGCCATTGCTGCGATTAAAAATGCGGTGAAAAAAACTTATGGTAAAAAAGGAGAAGCGGTGGTGCAAAAGAATTTTGATGCTATTGATAAAACATTAGAAAACCTTTGTTTGATTGATTATTCCACCTTAGCAATTGGTCATATTGAAATTACCCCTGCAGTGACTGGCAATGCCCCTGATTTTGTAAAAAATGTATTAGGTAAAATCATCGCCGGCGAAGGAGATGAACTACCTGTGAGCGCCTTTCCAGCGGATGGGACTTATCCATCGGCGACCACCAAATATGAAAAAAGAAATATCGCAGAACAGGTGCCTGTATGGGATCCAAGCTTGTGCTCACAATGTGGCAAATGTTTTTTTGTATGTCCGCATGCAGCCATTCGTCCAAAAGTATATGACGCAAGTCAATTAGAAAAAGCACCTGACTTTTTTAAACATGTCGCACCTATTGGAAAAGAATTTATGAAAGATAGCGAAGCTTATACCTTACAAGTAGCAGTAGAGGATTGCACAGGTTGTAATTTATGTGTAGAAGTTTGTCCTATTGAAAGTAAAACTGAAGTTGGGCACAAAGCAATAAATATGCAGGATGTAATTCCATTAAAAGAAACTGAGAAAAAGAATTGGGAATTTTTCCTTTCCTTACCAGATATTGACAGAACAAGAATAGCAAATACAACGGTAAAAGGATCTCAGTTCTTAGAACCCTTATTTGAATTCTCAGGTGCATGTAGTGGGTGTGGCGAAACGCCCTATTTAAAATTGCTAACCCAATTATTTGGCGATAGAATGATTGTGGCCAATGCCACAGGTTGCTCTTCCATTTTTGGCGGAAATTTACCTACCACACCATGGAGTATGAATGCCGCTGGGAATGGGCCAGCATGGGCCAACTCTTTATTTGAGGACAATGCTGAATTTGGGTTAGGAATTAAATTAGCTACTGATATGAAACGCCAATACGCGTTCTCCTTATTAAAAACGATTAAGGAGGAAGTAGGTGCTGATTTAGTGGATGCTATTTTATGCAATCTGGAAGAAGATGAAACTCAAATTATTCAACAACGATTAGCGGTTAATGAAGTCAAAAATAAATTAAAAGCGATTAGCAATCCTGCTGCAACATTATTAAGTCAGGTTGCTGGTTTCTTAGAGAAAAAATCCATGTGGATAGTGGGTGGTGATGGTTGGGCTTATGATATTGGATTCAGCGGTTTAGACCATGTATTGAGTACGGG
>CAIJFC010000140.1 GCA_903819815.1 uncultured Bacteroidota bacterium | reverse complement strand
TTTTGCCCAAGTTCAACCTTCGAAATACATCAAATCAATTACCAAAGAATCTTTAAAAACGAATCTGTATGTAATCGCATCAGATGAAATGGAAGGTCGGGACACCGGAACAAAAGGGCAAAAGAAAGCGGGTAACTATTTAATTTCACAATATACAAAAGCGGGTATTTCATTTCCTGAGGGCGCTGCAGATTTTTATCAAAGAATACCTTCTGCTTCATTAAGCTCAAGAAGAAATGGAAATTTACCGGATTCAGAAAACATTTGGGCATTTATAAAAGGATCAGAAAAACCGGAGGAAGTTCTAGTTATTTCTGCTCATTATGATCATATAGGAATTAAAAATGGTGAAATTCATTACGGTGCAGATGATGATGGATCAGGAACAGTTGCAGTATTAGAAATTGCAAAAGCCTTTCAGAAGGCAAAAGAGGAAGGACATGGCCCAAAACGATCTATACTTTTCTTACATGTAACCGGGGAAGAACACGGACTTCTAGGGTCTAAATATTATTCAGAAAACCCATTGTTTCCAATTGCTAACACCATTACAGATATCAATATTGACATGATTGGGCGCCGCGACGATTTACATAAGGATTCTAATGATTATGTTTATATAATTGGATCGGATTACTTATCATCAGATCTTTATACTATTTGTGAAGATGCAAATAAGAACTTCGTTAACATTAATTTAGATTATACTTTTAACGATAGAAACGATCCAAACCGATTTTATTATCGTTCAGATCATTACAACTTTGCAAAAAAAGGAATTCCATCCGTGTTTTTATTCAATGGTGTTCATGCCGATTACCACAAACCAACAGATACCCCAGACAAAATTGAATACGATGCTTTGGCAAAAAGAGCACAGTTGGCATTTGTTATAGCATGGGAATTGGCCAATAGAGACAATCGTCCAGTAGTTGACAAATCTGGAAATTAATATACAAAAAAAATCAATTTCATTAAAAACAAAAACCATTTTACTTTCGTAAAATGGTTTTTTCAAAAAGAGCCGGCGGAGGGACTCGAACCCACGACCTGCTGATTACAAATCAGCTGCTCTAGCCAACTGAGCTACGCTGGCGACTAATTTCGACTGCAAATATAGAATTGAATTTGTAAAATCCAAAATATATTTTACCTTTTTTATCGTTTTATTTATTGTAAAGCGTTGATTTTAGTAATCAATTGATTAGCAACTTGTTCCAATTCAACATTAATTTGTTTGAAATGTGCTTTTTTGTTTTCAACGTTTTTTGCGTTCACTTTTCCTATTAAAGAATCAAAACTTACAATTGCTTCGTCTATTAACGCATTTGTTTCGTCTGTTGGTTTTCCAGTAGTTGCAATTTCAAATAAATAAACTGCTTCAATAATATCTCCTAAAACGTAGTTGATGTCTTTTTTTAAATTTCTAACGTTTGCCATTTTATATTTAATTTAAATTTAAATTTTCGTCTGCAAAAGTACATATAAACTTTGTATTACAGACTATGAAATATAAATTTCTAATACTGATGCATTTCCAGATAAACTATAATCTGTCATAGTAGCTGGAATTAATATCGTATCTCCTTTTGAATATTGGTAATGAACTTGTTCAAATTCTAATTGAAAACTCCCTTCAGTACACATATAAACAGTAAATGAAGTAGCTGATTTTGAAACTTTCAATTCGCCAGATAAATTCAAATAATTTGTTGTGAAATAAGGGCAATTAACCATTTCATTAGAAACATTAACTTCCTTACTATAACCTTTTTGGGTTTCTACCTTATTGTAATTTATGGCATCTAGTGCTAATTCAACGTGTAATTTTCTCTTATTACCTTCCGAATCCACCCGGTCAAAATCGTACAAACGGTAGGTAATATCTGAAGTTTGTTGAATTTCAGCAACCAATAGTCCAGCACCAATAGCATGAACCGTTCCTGTTTCAAGAAAAAACACATCTCCTGCTTTAACTTTTACCTCCTCTAAAATATCAAGCAAAGTATTGTTTTCCAAATGAGAAACATATTCTTGCGCATTTGAATTGTTTTTGAAACCAACTATAATTCTAGAACCTTCATCGGCTTGCATGATATACCACATTTCAGTTTTACCAAAAGAATTGTGTCGTTTTTTTGCCAATTCATCATTGGGGTGAACCTGAATTGACAAATCCGTTTTAGCATCTAAATATTTGAATAATAAAGGAAATTGTTTTCCAAATTTATCAAATACTGTTGTTCCTAAAACTTCATTTGGAAAAGTATTAATTACTTCATTTAAAGAAATTCCCTTTAAAGTTCCACTTGAAATAACACTTACATCGGCTTCAACAGTTGATATTTCCCAACTTTCACCGGTACTATTTGAAGTAATCGGTTTGTTCAAAACGGAATTTAATTTTTCACCTCCCCAAATTCTCTCTTTCAGAATTGGATCAAATTGCAATGGATAACTATCAAATTTCATGGCTTTCGTTTTTTAAAGATCTTAATGCAATTGAAATGTGTTTGGTAGCCATCACACTATCAAAAATCATTGTAATTATTCCTTTTTTATTAATAATATAAGTAACTCTACCTGGCAATAAGCCAAATAATTTATCTGGAACACCAAATAGTTTTCTAAGTTTTTTATCAGAATCCGATAATAATATAAAGGGAAGTTTGTATTGATTGGTAAATTTTTTGTGCGAATTAACGGTATCACTGCTAACTCCTATAACCTCTGCTCCCAGATCAATAAAATCTTCGTAGGAATCTCTAAATCCACAGGCTTGCATGGTACAACCTGGAGTATTGTCTTTCGGATAAAAATAAATTACAACTGGTTTTTTGCCAATAATATCTTTGCTGTCAAATGAAGTTCCATTGGCATCAACTGCTACAAACGAGGGTGCTTTATCACCAATTTTTAAAGCCATTATTCGCCTTTATAGGTTACAAAATTTCGTGGAGTTTCAAATAAAACTACTTCTAAATCAAATTTTGAATCTATTCGATTTCTAATTTTATTCCAAATTACCACCACAATATTCTCGACTGTAGGATTTAAATCTAAAAATTCAGGGACATCCAAATTTAAATTTTTGTGGTCAAATTTATCCTCAACCTCAGCTTTAATAAGATCCGAAAGAATTTTTACGTCCATTACATATCCTGTTTCTGGATCTATTGAACCTGTAACACTAACAATCATTTCGTAATTGTGTCCATGAAAATTTGGATTATTGCATTTACCAAAAACGGCATCATTTTTTTCAAATGTCCAGTCTTTTCTATACAAACGGTGGGCTGCATTAAAATGAGCTTTTCTGCTAATGGTTACTTTCATGTTGCTACTTTATATTTTATGATCTTCAATGTAATGGTAAAATTCATCGAATATTATTTTGAACCAAATGGTATAAATTTCAGGGTTTGCAATCATATCTTCCTTAATAGCTTCAATTTTCATCCATTTCCAGCTTTCTACTTCTTCAGTATTTATTTCAGGCTCCTTGTCGAAATAACCAATCATCACATGATCTAATTCATGTTCTGTTAATCCATTATCAAATGGGGCTTTGTAGATAAAATGAAACAATTCTTTCAAATTTGCTTCAAATCCCATTTCTTCCCTCAGCCTTCTAGTTCCAGCCTCAATGTTGGTTTCCCCTTCTCGTTGGTGGCTGCAACAAGTATTAGTCCATAATAAAGGGGAATGGTATTTATGGTGCGCTCTTTGTTGAAGCATTATTTCATTATTTTTATTTAAAATAAAAACGGAGAAGGCACGATGTAATACCGCATTTTCATGCGCTTCCATTTTTTCCATTGTTCCAATTGGTTGGTCCAATTCATTTACCAATATTACCCTCTCTTCTGTCATAGATTATTTATTGCATGTCAAAAATACAAAAAAAGAAATCTTATTTCACCAGATTTAGAAATTACGATTTTTTTTAACGACTGTTGAAGGTTTTAAAAACAAAAAAACTGCAAATAAATTTAGTATTGGATTTGCAGTTTATAAAATTATTTATGGTGAAAACCTATAATATATAGTCTGTATTTATGAAATTAGATTCTTTACTATTTAGTAATTGCTGTAAAATTTCATTGTTATATTCGTTGTCTTTTGAAGCTACAAACGTTCGAATTGAAAAAGAACGAAGTGCATCATGGATACTTAATGTCCCTACTGCAGAATCTTTTCTACCTGTGAATGGATAAACATCGGGACCACGTTGGCAAGAACTATTTAGATTCACGCGGGTAACCAAATTCACTAAAGTATCAATGAGGGGGGCTATAGTTTTTATATCTTTTCCAAACAAACTCACCTGCTGGCCATAATTAGATTCAGCCATATCATTAAGTGGTTCTTGTATGTCTTTAAAACTGAGAATAGGCACTACTGGTCCAAATTGTTCTTCATGATAAACCCTCATTTGCTTATTTATTGGATATAAAATAGCTGGAAAAATATAATTATCGGAATGTTGACCCCCTTTAGCATTAATTACTTTAGCCCCTTTACTTGTGGCATCATCAATTAATTCTTGAATATAAGCAGGTTTGTCTTTTTCTGGTAATGGTGTTAAGAACACCGATTTATCCCAAGGATTTCCAAAAACAAGCGCATCTACTTTAGCTGCAAATCTTTTGTTGAATTCCTCCGCAATGGATTCATGAACA
>CAIJFC010000139.1 GCA_903819815.1 uncultured Bacteroidota bacterium | reverse complement strand
ATTTATTGTACATTTTAAAAATGTCTCTAATTTCCTGATGCTCCATTGCATATTGGATTGCTCTTTTAGAGCAATTATAAGACGATAATCCTGTATTAATTCCACTAAGGGCTGACCAATAAAAAGCCAATTCTGTATTGATGTTAAATATTTCTTTTCTCCAAGATTCATCCATTTCAGAAGCTGAGAAAAGTTTCATCCCTTTAGGATTAATAAGATAAGGCGTCCATTGTTCTTTGAATGATTGTTCGCCAGTTAAATGGTGTCCTCTATTGTAGGCGCCTCCTTTTATACCAAATCCAATTTTCGGGTCGATCGTATTCATCACCCAATTGTTAGCAACGGGACTTTTTATAGGATCAACATTATTAAATGTTAACACAATTTGACGGTCAGATACATCATTAAAATACTTCTTAAATTGCTCGAATGCTTCTATCCGATATTCTTCCCATACCTTTTTTTTATCAATTGCAAATTTTTCATCTTCAGGTTCTCCTTTGTAGGGTTCTTCGTCACCAGTAGCGCCTGTTTTTACTTGTACAAAAGCAATACAATCAAATTTTTCTTTAGGCTGATTTCTCAAAAAAAGTGAGAATTGTTTTATCAATTCAAAATAATATTTCTTATGATTTTCATTTAAATAAAAGGGGTAATTGGAAAATTTTATTGCATGTTTTTCAGGTTTTTTGCTAATTACTTTGACCAATGGCACACCATTATCATAGAGCCATAAAGGAGAATTTGGCCCTACATTTATACTTATTTTTACTATTTTATGATATTTGGCTGCTGTATTTAATACTTCTTGAAATTGCGAAAAATCATATTTTCCGGGCCCCATGGATTGCACTTCTGCCCATGTAGCTGAGACTTCTATGCCCAAAACAAAGTCGGCCTTTGAATCGGAATAATCATCAACTCCTCCTCCACGATCCCAAACACCATATGAACTAATGGGCACAGCTATTTTTTGTGCTTGTGATTTTATAATAAAAAATAGAAAAAAGCCAACTAAGGCGATATGTTTATAATGAACTTTCATAATCAAATTGATTTACTAATTTAGCTTGGACTTAAAGTTAATGGGAAAACTTAATATTAAAACGTGACACTAGAACAAAAATACATCTCAAAAACCAGTGGTTTGCTTATTAAAAAAGAACATCCCAATTGTAAATAAATTAGAATGCTCTTTTTGATAATTTATTATTTCTTAATATTAAAGGAAATTATTTTTTAATAAATTGTTTTGCAACAACACTACCATTTTCTTGAACCACTTTAACAATATAAGCTCCTTTTACTAAAGCTGCTACATTCACAACTGAAGCATTGATGTTAGATGCTACGTTTCTACCTTGCATATCATATACTTCAATTTTGGTAATGCTATTAGATGAAGTTATATTCAAAACCTCTTGTGCTGGATTTGGATATAATGAAATTGTATTGTTCGTATTTCCAAAATCAGCAGTACCTAAAGCTGCAGGAACTACATTATCAAAAACAATTGAATCAACATATACAGAATTAGTAAGATCAAGAAGCGCTCCTTCTGTTCCAACTAATTCCCAATTTTGAGGAAGAGCTGGAACCGCAGCAGCATTAGCTATTATATCAGCTCTTGGAGAGTTTGCAGTATTTATACCCGTTAAGTTTTTGTACGTGCTATTTGAAGAAATAACTTCATCATTTACGGCATAAGTTACCGGTGTTGCTGACCATGTGTCTTTAACTGCAAAGTTTAATTCCGGAAATTGATAACCATTATCCCAAGTAGTTAAATCAAAATCATAGGTTTTATAGTCAGCATCCGAGGAAGTATAGGTTTGAATTGGATTAAAAGTAGTTGCTACACCAGCAATTCCTAAAACGGTTGCTTTTCCATTTAATTGAAACAATGTATTGGTTGAGGTATTTTTTAAAGTGATGTGCGCGTATTTATTTGTTCCTTCAACATGAGCAAGTAATGATGATAAAGCTACTTTAGCATTTGTAGAGGCTACAGTTGTACAGTTGATCATTAAAGTTGCTCTTGACGATTCCGTTGTTTGAACAGCCGCTGATCTTGTAAGATTCGTAAAACCTTCGGTTGTTGTATCAAAATTAAAAACGTTAACTTCTGGCGTTACAAGGTAAGCCAATGGCTTAATGTAATCAATTAGAATATATTCTCCTGCTGCAGGCGTATAGGCCTGACCACTACCTGAAGCTACAGTGTTTTTTTTACACATTATATCAATACCAACAGGATTTCCTGTCCATGCAGTTACATCAATAAAGTAAGTATGGTATTCCGTATCGGCGGAAGAAATTAGAACATTTCCATAATTAGTTCCAGTTGTTGCCGGACACAATCTTAAATAGCTTATAGTACTTACGTTTTTCAATCGTATTTCAATAAAGTTGATATTTGTATCCGCATCAATACCGGCATCCGTCTTTCTAATAGTAGGGTTATTACCCGTACCTGTGACAAAATCAACCCTTAAATCCCCAGCTGACTGTGTTACTGTGTGTGCGCCTGCAGCTCCTCCATTAGAATTGCACGTAAACCCCTCTGTTGTAGTGTCAAAATTGAATGGACCTTGAGCAAATATTAATAAAGGAAGTAATAAAAATAAATAAGTAATTTTTGTTTTCATAATATTTTATTTAAGTAATGTTTTTTGTAAAAATAGACGAAAAGCCAAAATTAGTCTTGGCGAAAAAGTATCATTTATAGGGTTAATTTGTTTCAATTGAAATTTATTTAAAGTAGCTTCTTTTTATTCAAGGTGTTTAATTTATGTAAAACATTAAAAATCAAAACGATCTATAAAACCATAGCAAATAAAACTAAAAAAGACTGCGAAAAATAAATTCTACAGTCCTATTGAAGTAAAAAAGGTCTTTTAAATTTCAAGCTATTGCTTTATAAATTTCATGACAGCAACCCCATCGCTACTGTAAACTCTAATGAAATACATTCCAGATTTTAAAACATTCATATCAATAACATCGCTTTCAGACTCATCCTTCATAACTAATAATCCACTAGTACTAAAAATTTCTACTTTTGAAATGCTAATTGAAGATTTTAAATGAAGCATGTCTTTAACTGGATTCGGATACATCGCTATTTTGGATGATGCGCCACAATTTGAATTGACAACAACCGTATCATTATTGTTTAATAAACATAGATTTTGCATATATACAACTTCAT
>CAIJFC010000138.1 GCA_903819815.1 uncultured Bacteroidota bacterium | reverse complement strand
CTTTTTTGAACCTACAAGTGAAATTGTATCTAAATATCAAGAAAATTCAATTTACTTAATGTCTTCAAGATTCGAAGGTTTCGGAATGGTATTAATTGAAGCCATGGCCTTGGGATTGCCCTGTATTGCCTACGATTGTCCTTGTGGACCAAGAGCCATAATTTCTAATAAATTGGATGGTTTTTTAATTAATAATGGTAACGAATCCGATTTTATAGACGCAACGTTGTATTTAATAAACAATGAAGCTAGGAGAATTGAAATGGGAAAAAAAGCGAAAGAAAAGAGTTTAAATTATAATATTGATACAATTATGCCTTTGTGGGATTCTCTTTTTAATGAAATTAATGCAAAATCAAATTCTTAGAATTTTCATGGCTAATTTTACACAAATAACCTATTCTAAAAATATTATAGAGAAATAAATTTGGATTTTGACCTACCAAGTTTTCGATAAGTAATTTTTCTATTATTGAATAAAATTTAGATACTAAATAAGTTAATTTCAATTTATTTAAAAGGATTAATAATGAAATTAATTTAGAAAAACTTTTGTTTATTTTTCCTTCTTCAAAAAGTACAATTAAATTTTCTAAGGAACTTTTTGATTTGGTAATATAGATTTTATTTGAATCGATATCTCCATGTTCTATGGGGTTATCTATGTGTTTCAATCTCAAGTTTAATAGGCTAAGTTGGTACGAAAGTTGGGTGTCGTCATGACCATATTTAGTTAACTGAGAGTCAAATTTTACTTTGTCAAAGCAAGCTTTTTTAATGACTGTATTGTTAAATAATAAAGATTGAAAAGGAGCAGAATTTCTAAAATCCACCTTTTTATCTTCAATGTATCTTCCATATTTCCATCGGAGTTTTTGATTGTTTGACGGGCAAAATTCTGGATGTAACCTGCCACCATAAACAATATCAAAATTAGTCAACCAAGAAATATAGCTTGAAATATAATTACTTCTAATTATTATAGAATCACCATCTATAAAAAGCAAATTCTCATAATGGGCTTTATTAGCAAGAGTATTTCTATTTTGCCTGTGTGCAATATTTGCTTTAAGTTCGGTAAAATTACAATTTGATAACGAATTTATTTTTTCATTTTCAATATTTAAAACAGAATTTGAAGCGTCATCTTGACATAAAATTTCAAAATCAATATCACATTCCAAACATTGCTTATTAAGTTCCGTAACTAATGGAAAAGCATTGTAATTGTATATTGGAATGAGAATGGAAAGCATTAAACCGTTTTTTGAACTACCTCAAAAACATTACCATCTTCACATTTTAAGGTTTTTGATGGATATTTCATCAAAAGTGCATAATCATGAGTAGCCATAATGACTGTTTTTCCAAAACCATTTATTTTTCTTAAAACTTCCATGACTTCAATACTTGTTTGAGGATCAAGATTTCCTGTTGGCTCATCGGCTAAAATTAATTCAGGATCATTAAGTAAAGCTCTTGCAATAGCAACTCTTTGTTGTTCCCCGCCTGATAGTTGATGGGGCATTTTAGATGCAAAAGATTTCATATCCACTTTGTCAAGAACTTCATCTATTTTATTTTGCATATCAATAGCGTCAATCCATCCAGTAGCTTTTAATACAAAAATCATATTATCGTTAATTGATCTGTCTGGTAAAAGTTTAAAATCCTGAAAAACAATACCTAATTTTCTTCTTAAAAAAGGAATCTCCTCCTCTTTTAAAGCAGCTAAATCAAAATCTACAATATTTGATTGACCTTCGGTTAAAGGTAAATCAGCATATAAAGTTTTCATAAAACTACTCTTACCGGAACCTGTTTTACCAATTAAATAAATGAATTCACCTTGGTTTACCTCTAAATTAATATTTGATAATATTGCTTTTTCTTCTTGGTAAATGGTTACGTTTCTTAAAAATAAAATAGGTTGTGACATAATAGTTTTGTTTATTTTGTAAAAGTAATAAGTTTTAATGAAATAGCAATTTCAATTTTCTAATATATTGTTTAAAAAGATGTTCATAATAATAATCAGAATAAGTTCGTTATAGGATTATCAATTCGGTATATTTGATTAAAGTAAATTATCATATTATGTTCAAACCATTAAGACTCCTTTTATTATTCTTTTTAATAACTGTAACAGCGGTTTCTGCTCAAAAATCGGAAATTTACACCAATGATTTGGAAGCTTTTAATCAGGCATTAGCTCTTTATAATAACAAGCAGTATTTATCTGCTCAAATTATTTTTGTAAAAGTTAAATGGGAAAATCATGGCCAAGATATTCAATCTGATTGTGCTTTTTACAACGCTATGTGTGCCATTAAACTAGATCAATCGAATTCCGACTTGCTAATGGAAAATTTCATTAATGATTATCCTACAAGTCCTAAAATGAATATCGCCTATATTGAATTTGCGGAACATAATTTTGAACAAGGCAATTTTACGGAATCCTTGAAGTGGTGTGAAAAAGTGGACGAAAGCGGATTAAGTAATGACGCAATTGATAAATTTAATTTCCAAAAAGGATATGCTTATTTCGTTTCCAAAAACAAATTACAAGCAAATCTGTATTTCAACAAAGTATTATATTCAAAAACTTATGGAGCGCAAGCCAAGTATTATTTAGGTTTCATGGCTTATGAAGGCAATGATTATAAAAATGCAAACAAGTATTTTGATCAAGTGGCAGGGGAAGAAAAATACAAAGAAAAGTTGTCTTATTTTCAGGCTGATATGAGTTTTAAATCAGGTGATTTTCAAAAAGCAATTGATCTTGGTTCAGTAGCTTTGGGCAAATCAAATGTTTTAGAAAAATCAGAATTAAATAAAATTATTGGTGAAAGTTATTTTAATTTAAATGAATTTGACAAAGCCATTCCGTTTTTAAATCAGTATAAAGGAAAGAAAGGAAAGTGGAACAATACCGATTATTACCAATTAGGATTTGCCTATTATCAGCAAAATGATTTTGAAAATGCGATTACTCAATTTAATAAAATCATAGATGGAAAAGACGTTGTTGCTCAAAATGCTTATTATCATTTGGGGCAGAGTTATTTGAAAACCAATGGAAAACAACAAGCTTTGAATGCTTTTAAAAATTCATCTGAAATGACATTTGACTTAAAAATTCAAGAAGATGCTTTTCTAAATTATGCAAAATTGAGTTATGATATAGGAAACTCTTATCAGAGTGTGCCTGATGTTTTGACCTCTTTTATAAATAAATATCCAAATTCACCTAGTAAAATAGACGTTGAGACACTTTTAATAAATTCATTTATCACTTCAAAAAACTATAAAGGGGCATTAGAATTATTAGAAAAAAATAAAAGTGTTGTCAATAAACTAGCGTATCAAAAAGTGACTTTTTATAGAGGTTTGGAATTATTTACAGACGGAAATTTTCAAGAAGCATTAGCAATATTTAAGAAATCTATTGGGGAACAACAAGATCCTAAATTTACTTGTCGTGCTACTTTTTGGAAAGGCGAAACAGAATTTGTATTAGATAATTTCAACGAATCATTAATTAGTTTTAAACAATTCATGGCTTTCCCTGAATCAAAATACACTTCAGAATATATAAACATCAATTATAACATTGCTTATTCCTATTTTAAATTAAAAGAATATGATCAAGCTGGTGATTTTTTTCAAGTTCATGTTGATGCGGTAAAAGTGGATAAAATCCGTTTAAATGATGCTTATTTACGTTTGGGCGATAGCCGATTTGTGTCAGCAAAATATTGGCCAGCAATGGATGCTTATAATAAAGCAATCGATTTGAAAAGTATCGATGCTGATTATGCAGCTTTTCAAAAAGCAATTAGCTATGGTTTTGTTTCTAAAAATGACAAGAAAATTGAAGATTTAACAAAGTTAATTGCCACTTATTCAAAATCGCAATACCGTGATGATGCTTTATTTGAATTAGCAAACACATATGTCGCAGAGAAAAAATTTGAATTAGCAATGAAAACGTATGATCAATTACTTTCTGAATTTAAAAATGGTAGTTATGCTTCAAAATCGATTTTACGTCAAGGATTGATCTATTATAATACTGAAAAAGACGATTTAGCCATAGCAAAATTCAAGAAAGTTGCTGCAGAATATCCAAAATCTCCAGAAGCCTTGGAAGCGGTTTCTACTGCTAGAATTATTTATGTAGATAACGGAAAAGTCGATGAATATGCTATTTGGGTAAGAACTTTAGATTTTGTTTCGGTGACCGATGCCGAATTAGATAATGACACTTTTGAGGCTGCTGAAAAACAATTTCTACAAAACAACACCAAACAAGCAATTTCTGGGTTTAGCAGTTATGTTTCTAAATTTCCTAATGGCAATCATGCCTTGAATGCTAATTTTTATTTAGCTCAATCGTATTATGCTGATGGATTAGAATCCAATGCGGTTGCTAATTATGAATATGTAATTTCCAAAACTAGAAATGAATTCACGGAGCAAGCCTTGGCAAGATTAGCTCAAATTCATATAAAATCAAACGATAGTGAAAAGTTAGTTCCGGTTCTTAAACGATTAGAAGCTGAAGCTGATTTTCCACAAAATATAACATTTGCCCAAGCGAATTTGATGAAAACCTATTACGAACAAAAGGATTATACAAATGCAGTTTTATATTCAGACAAAGTATTGAGTAATCCAAAAACCGATGATAAAGTAAAAAGTGATGCTCAAATTATAATCGCAAGAGCGGCTTTTAATTCAAATGACCTAACAAAAGCTCGTCTAGCGTATTCAAAATTATTGACTATTGCAAAAGGGGAATTGGCTGCTGAAGCTTTATATTACGATTTGTATTTTAAAAATTTGGACGGAAAATTTGAGGAATCTAATGTTGTTGTTCAAAAATTAACTAAAGATTATTCGGGTTATAAATATTTTGGGGCAAAAGGTTTGGTGGTAATGGCTAAAAATTTCTACGGATTGAAAGATAGCTTTCAAGCTACCTATATTTTAGATAGTGTGATCAAGAATTTCACTTCATTTCCTGATGTGATAGAAGAAGCTCAAAAGGAATTGGATTTTATTAAAGCTGAAGAATCAAAGACAAATTCGTCTGTAAGCCCCCTAACACCCAAAGGGGGAAATTAGACTTAATCTTAATTATTTTAAATTATTCACAAAAATGAAACACATAAAATTAAAGTCAAATAATCTCTTATTTACCCGTCTATTCTCTCTTCGTCTATTCTCTATTAGTCTCCTTTTTATTTCTCAATTTGTTCTCGCTCAAAAGAAAGACGAGAACATTGGTACTGAAGTGGTAAACGTTGTAAAACCTTACACTCCAACAATTTCTGATGCTTTTAAAGTAAAGGAAATACCTTCTCTTGAAGATGCTGATAATTCAAAAAAAGAGGATATTAAATACAACTATTTCTCATTTCCAGTAGCATCCACTTTTGTCCCTTCAAAGGGAAGAGCTGCTAATGTTGACAAATCAGAAGTAGAGAAATTATTTAACAATTTTGCTAATCTTGGTATGGGAAATTACACGTCACTCAATGCTGAACTTTTTATAACACAAAACATTAGTGATCACGAATATTTAGGAGGTATTTTTAGGCATCTTTCGTCGCAAGGTGGAATAAAAGACGTTATTTTAAATAATGACTTTTATAAGACTTCGGTGGATTTAACCTACGGAAATCAACAACAAAATTTGACATGGATTTCCGATTTCGGTTATCAAAATCAAATATATAATTGGTATGGGATACCTGAAAATTTCTCTCAGGTAACTATCGACAGAATTAATCCTAAACATACTTTTAATAATTTTTATGTTGGCACTAATTTAAGTTTGAATGACCACTTTTTTAAAGAAGCTAGTTTTAAATACAATCGTTTTTGGGATGCTAATGGATCGATTGAAAACAGATTTTTTTTGAAGCCATCATTCGAATTTGATCTTTTGAGACAGAAAATAAAAACCAATTTAATTGTTGATTATTTAGGAGGTAGTTTTGAGAGAAATTTCTTTGGAACTAGCTCGATTAAATATGGTTTTACTAATTTTGGGATTCATCCAAGTATTGTTGTAAATAAAAATAATTGGGCAGTAAACGTTGGAGCAGCAGTATTTTATAGCGTAGACAATGAAAATAGCAGCAGTAAATTATTTGCATATCCGCAGGTAAATGCTTCTTTAAAAGTAGTGGGTGATTTTATGATTTTATATACCGGTATTGAAGGTAGTTTAGATCAAAATTCTTATCGTGATTTTTCTAATGAAAATCCATTTGTTTCGCCAACATTAGCAATTGCTCCAACAGATAAACAGTTTGATTTTTTTGCTGGATTAAAAGGTAAATTATCTAATAATGTGAGTTACACACTTCGTGGATCAGTGCAAAATGAAAAAAATAAGCCACTGTTTGTAAGTAATCAATTTAATATGTTTGCAACAAATTCAGAAAGCTATCAATTTGGAAATTCTTTTGGTATAGTTTACGATGATATCAAAACCATGAACCTGTTTGGAGAAATAAAAGCCGATTACACTAAAAATGTTTCCATAGGTTTAAATGCTTCGTACAGCCGTTTTTTTACTACCTATCAAGAAGAAGCATGGAATTTACCAAATTTAAAATTAGGAGCTACTATTAACGTTAATATTACTAAAAAATGGTTTGCTGGTGCAAATGTTTTCTACATTGGTGAAAGAAAAGACCTGGTTTACATACAAAGTATGATAACTATTTTTCCACCCGCTTATTATCCTGAAACAACCAATTTAAAGAGTTATTTTGATGCTAATTTTAATATTGGTTACAACCACAGCGATCGATTAACAGGATTTTTAAAATTCAATAATATTGCCAATCAATCCTATCAAAAATGGATGAATTATCCAGTCCAAGGATTTCAAGTGGTTTTGGGAGCAAGCTATAAATTTGATTTTTAATTTTTTT
>CAIJFC010000137.1 GCA_903819815.1 uncultured Bacteroidota bacterium | reverse complement strand
TATGAAGTTTGATTTATTAAAGACTGATCCGCAATCTCAAGCTAGAGCGGGAACAATTACTACCGACCACGGTGTGATTGAAACGCCTATTTTTATGCCCGTCGGAACGGTTGCTTCAGTAAAAGGGGTTCACCAACGCGAATTGAGAGAAGAGATAAATCCGGATATTATTCTTGGAAATACCTATCATTTGTATTTACGTCCGCAAACAGAAATTCTTGAAAAAGCAGGTGGTTTACACAAATTCATGAATTGGGATCGAAACATTTTGACTGATTCTGGCGGTTATCAAGTATATTCTCTTTCGGCAAATAGAAAAATTAAGGAAGAAGGAGTAAAATTTAAATCGCATATTGACGGTTCGTATCACTTTTTTACCCCTGAAAATGTAATGGAAATTCAGCGCACCATTGGAGCTGATATAATTATGGCTTTTGATGAATGTACCCCTTACCCATGTGATTATAGGTACGCGCAACGCTCCATGCACATGACGCACCGTTGGTTGGATCGTTGTATCAATCACTTGGAAAAAGTGCCTGTAAAATACGGTTACGATCAAACATTTTTTCCAATTGTTCAGGGAAGTACGTATAAAGATTTGCGCATGCAATCGGCAGAGTATATTGCCAATGCTGGTGCGCAAGGAAATGCCATTGGTGGACTTTCTGTGGGGGAACCTGCCGAAGAAATGTATGCGATGACTGAAATTGTTACGGCAATTTTACCTCAAGAAAAGCCGAGATATTTGATGGGGGTTGGAACTCCCATAAATATATTGGAAAATATAGCGCTAGGAATTGATATGTTTGATTGTGTGATGCCTACCAGAAATGCAAGAAACGGAATGTTATTTACCGCAAACGGGACTATCAATATCAAAAATAAAAAGTGGGAGGATGATTTTTCGCCTGTTGATGAAATGGGATTGACATTTGTAGATAGAGAATATTCCAAAGCCTATTTACGTCATTTATTTGCAGCCAATGAATATTTAGGAAAACAAATTGCTACGATTCACAACCTAGGTTTTTATATGTGGTTGGTTCGTGAGGCTAGAAAGCATATCTTAGCCGGAGATTTCAAAGTTTGGAAGGAAATGATGGTTAAAAACATGAGCCAGAGATTATAAAAAAGTTATGAAAATAATCGATAAATACATACTAAAGCAATATCTGAAAAACTTTTTTGTGATGTTAATGATGTTTATTCCAATTGCAATTCTCATTGACGTTTCCGAAAAAATAAACAGAATGATTGAATACAAAATTCCGTTTTCAGTCATTGCAATATATTACTGTAATTTTACCGTTTATTTTGCAAATCTACTTTTTCCCATTTTTCTTTTTCTTTCGATAATTTGGTTTACCTCAAAATTGGCTAACAATACCGAGATAATTGCAATATTAAGCTCTGGAATATCCTTTACCAGATTCATGAGGCCTTATTTAATTGGTGCTACAATTGTTTCGATTTTGGCATTTTTAATAGGGATCTTTGTATTACCAAAAGCAAGTGAGGGTTTTAATAATTTTAGATATAACTATTTAACCCCTGGAGGATTAGAAAAAATGCGGGAAAATTCTGATGTATTCCGACAAACAAGTAAAGATGAATACATTTATGTAGGGAGTTTTAACCAAGTTTCGAAGATGGCATTTAATTTTTCAATGGAAAAATTCGATAAAGACCAATTAAAGTATAAAATTACTGCCAATAGAATAAAATGGAATCCACTGAAAAAAAACTACACCCTTTATGATTATACTAAAAGAAAGGTTGGAAAATTATCCGATGAAATTGAAATAGGCGAAAAAAAAGATACCGTATTTAGTTTTGATCTCGAAGATTTAACCCCAATGGTTTATGTTGCTGAAACGCTTTCTATATTAGAATTAAATCATTTTATAGATAAAGAAATAAAAAGAGGTAACTCCAATATTAGTATTTATTTAGTGGTTTTATATAAAAAATACAGTTTACCCGTTTCGGCATTTATACTAACTATTATTGCACTTGCATTTTCTTCTATGAAGCGCAGAGGTGGAATGGGTATCAATTTAGCAATCGGAATTGGAATCGCTTTTGCGTTTGTATTTTTTGACAAAATATTTGGTGCCTTAGCCGAAAAATCGACCATAAACCCATTCATTGCGGTTTGGTTTCCCAATGTATTATTTGGAATACTTGCAATTTACTTACTTCGAAATGCCAAACGATAACCTAAAAAGTTACTTACACCTCCATTTTATTGTATTTATTTGGGGATTTACAGCAGTACTGGGAAAACTAATTACACTAGACGCCTTACCATTAGTTTGGTTCAGAATGCTCTTGGCGGTGGGCTTCATTTTAATATATATCGGCATCAATAAAACCTCATTAAAAGTTCCTATAAAAATTCTTGCCGGTTTTCTATTTGCGGGATTAATAATTGCTTTGCATTGGTTTACCTTTTTTAAAGCCATTAAGGTTTCTAATATTTCAGTTACACTGGCCTGTTTATCTACAGGGGCTTTTTTCGCTTCTTTAATGGAACCTATTTTCTATGGTAGAAAAATAATTTGGTATGAAGTAGTATTTGGAATCATCGTATTTCTAGGGCTTTACATTATTTTTAATATCGATGGGCAGTTCATCAACGGGATTTTATTGGCGATAAGCTCGGCGTTTTTATCCGCATTATTTTCGATGATTAATGGTAAGTATGCTAAAGAATACGATTCTTCAATAATCTCCTTTTACGAACTTTTAGGTGGCGTATTATTCTTTTCTATATTCCTTTTGTATTCAGGAAGTTTCGATTCGAAATTCTTTGAAATATCCAATTCTGATTGGGTTTACCTTATTATTTTAAGTACTTTTTGTACCGCCTACGCGTTTATTGCATCGGTAAAAGTGATGAAATTTTTAAGTCCTTACACGGTAATGCTTACCATTAATTTAGAACCTATTTACGGAATAATATTAGCGGTAATTGTATTTAATGAAACCGAAAAAATGAGTGTCAATTTTTATATTGGAGCACTTATTATTC
>CAIJFC010000136.1 GCA_903819815.1 uncultured Bacteroidota bacterium | reverse complement strand
GTGTTCTTAAAATATTACCATTTACTTTTTCAATTCCCCCAGTAGCAGAAAAGGCACATAAATAAGTGAACAATGTTCTAGGAACTCTATTTGGGTAATCAATTTCTAATTTTACATTTTGCGATAAACTTCTTTGTAAAAAAATTGCCCACGCGCGTGAAAAAGAAATTCGTCTATTTTCAAAGTCTCTTTGCCAATTTTTAGGCAAAAGAGCTGAATTATTTAAATATTTATTATTATTGAACCATTTGTCAAATGGGAAGCCAAATCCTTGTTTTTGCCTATCCCAAACTTTTCTTGGTAAATCATTTTTAAATGCCTGTACCATCAAGTATTTTTTTTGTGCCCGATTGTATTTAATTGATGGATCAATACTTCTAGCTAGTTGGATTACGTTCTTATCCAAAAAAGGAACACGTAATTCCAAACCATGCCACATACTATATACATCACTGTCTCTTAAAAGCTGATTTTGCATGTATATAGAAGTTTCCAAAAAAGAAATCTTATTTTTTTTTTCTAAATTTTTGTAGATATCCTGTTTTGGATAACTATCTAAAATAAAATTTACTTTTTCTTTAGTAAACCCAGTAATTTTAGCTGTATCTGACGGGGTAAATAATCCTCTATTTAAAAGATAACTATTATACCATCTATCCTGTTCTAAATATGAAATTTTTTTAAGGGGATACTTTCCGTATACAGCACTAACAATTCTAGCTGCCAACTTTACTTTTCTCAACTTCTCTACTTTATTATCAAAGGTCGAGTAACCTCCAAATAATTCATCTGCACCTAATCCGCTTAATACAACTTTCAAGCCGGTTTCTTTGGCGTATTTTGAAATAAAATAAGTATTCACCCCATCTATTGATGGTTGATCCATTGCTTCTAGAATATAAGGTAATTCAGCTTGATATTCCTCATTTGTTACTTTGAAGCTACGGTGGATTACACCTGTTTTTTGAATTACTAAATCTTGATACTGCTTTTCACTATATTGTTCATCTTCAAAATATATAGACAAACTATTGAGTTTCTCTTTGTGTATTTTTTGAGCAACAGTTGTAATGATACTAGAATCTAAACCCCCGCTTAAAAAGACCCCAACTGGAACATCTGCAATTAAATGTTCTTCTATCGCTGTTGTAATAGTTTCTTTGGTTAACCTAATTGCATCTTCCCTATTTGTGATTTCAATTTTGAATTCATCTTGATTAAAAGGGTAAATTTTATAATCATCATTTTCAAACTGATATTCTAAATAATGCCCTTTTGGTAAATGAGAAACCTGAGATAGAGTTGTGTGTGGTTCTGGTAAAAAACCGAAACTTAAAAACCAAACACCCCAGTGGGGATCTTCTGGCCAATTGGGATTAACTGCTTTAAACCCTCTAATCTCACTACTAAAATAAAGTCTGCCTGCATATCGCGAATAATAAAGTGGTTTAATACCTGCAGAATCTCTAGCAGCAATTAGTTTTTTAGCGGATTTATCAAAAAGTAAAAAGGCGAACATGCCATTTAACTTTTTTAAAAGTTCTGCAATACCCCATTCTGTATATCCATTTAATATAACTTCCGTATCAGAATTAGATTTGAAAATATGCCCTTTAGATTTTAGTTGCTCCCTTAAGGATATATAATTATAAATCTCACCGTTAAAGCAGATTACCAACTTTTCATTTATATCATGCATTGGCTGATGACCAGCATTAGAAAGATCAATAATAGATAGGCGCCTATGACCTAAAGATAATGAGAAAAAGTCATCATTATAAAATCCTACATCATCTGGCCCGCCTCTAAACATAGCATTTGTCATGAGTCGAATATCCTGAGATATAGAGCTTTTATCAGTTCCAATAATTCCTGCGATTCTACACATATAATTTAGTTAAGCACTTAAATATTGAATTATAATCTACTATCAATTATATTTCGCGGAAGAAATGCTTTTATATCATAAATTACAGAGTCTTTCGATTTTTTTAAGCTTGCAAAATCTAGTGTGGAAAATTCATTATGAGAAACTGCAAGTATAATTGCGTTGTATTTTCCAGATTCAATACAATTTGAAAGTTTAATGCCATATTCATGGTCTACTTCTTCTGCATTTGCATGTGGATCAAAAACGTGAACTTTCATGCCAAACTGATTAAGTTCACGATAAATGTCTATTACTTTAGAATTTCTGATGTCAGGACAGTTCTCTTTGAATGTAATTCCCAAAATAAGGGCTTCAGATCCTTTTATTGCATGACCTTTTTGTATTAATAATTTGACTATTTTATTTGCTATAAACATGCCCATATTATCATTCACTCTTCTCCCACTTAATATTACTTCAGGATGATAACCTAAACTTTCTGCCTTGTGCGCAAGGTAATAAGGATCTACTCCAATACAATGTCCTCCAACTAATCCTGGCTTATATTTCAAGAAATTCCACTTTGTTCCAGCTGCATCAATCACATCAGTAGTATCGATACCTATTTTATCAAAAATCAATGCAAGTTCATTTACAAAAGATATATTTAAATCGCGTTGGGCATTTTCAATGGCTTTACTCGCTTCTGCAACTTTAAGACTAGGCGCTTTATGTGTTCCTGCTGAAATAATACTAGCATATAAATCATCAACCAAATTTGCAATCTCAGGAGTTGATCCAGAGGTTACTTTTTTAATTTTGGTCAAAGTGTTAAGTTTGTCGCCAGGATTTATACGTTCTGGAGAATATCCACAAAAGAAATCTTTATTGTATGTTAAACCACTAACACTTTCTAAAACAGGCACACAATCATCTTCAGTACAACCCGGATATACTGTACTTTCATAGACTACAATATCACCTTTCTTTAATACTTTACCCAACATTGTAGATGCTTTAATTAATGGTCCTAAATCTGGAGATTTAAACTGAGTGATAGGCGTAGGAACAGTAACAATATAAATATTACAATTGGCAATTTTAGAAAGTTCGTTACTAAACTGAATCCC
>CAIJFC010000135.1 GCA_903819815.1 uncultured Bacteroidota bacterium | reverse complement strand
ACTCAAATTATTATATTTCACAATCGCCAAATAAATTGTTTTATGCGGTATTCAAACAATATAATTTTGACAAAAAAATAAATGAGAAAGTCAATGTAACTCTTATTGACAAAGACTTTAAGGTAATTAGAGAAATTTCATTTGAATCTCAATATTTAAATAGAACACAAGCTGAACCAAAAATATTTGTTTCCAATCAAGGAACTGTTTTTGTGGTAAAAGAAATTGAATTGCAAAAAATGAAACCTTTTAAAACTGTTTTTTATTGGGATGGAAATGGAACTACAATGCAAGAAACTAGTTTGAAGTTTGATAACGATTTTCAAATTTATCAGTTCCAAGGTCATTTTGATGGTGATGATTTTTATATCCACGGATTGTACACTCGAATTGGTTCTAAAGGAGTTCAAATGTATGGTGGCGGACTTCCAGCAGCGGGAATTTATGCAGCACGATTTAACGGAAAAGGAGAAAAAAAATATATTGAGGCGAATGAAACTGGTGAAATACCAGGTTTGAATTTGAAAGACTTTACTTTCGATGGAATCAAGACATGGCTTTTTGCTGATAAAATGTTTTTATTGCAAAAAAACAAACCACCAATTCCTGGAGCAGGTTCTTACAATTTTGAAAAAGACAATTTCTATTCAAATACCGCTTTTGTTTTCGGAAAATTAGATAACGAAACGGGAAAATTAGAATGGAAAAAAGAACTGAAATACGAAGAACCAAATACTACAAATGATAATGGAACGTATCTTTCTTATTTGCCAATATTGAATAATAACCAACTTATTCTTCTTTATAATGATACTCAAAAAACGAAAATTGACCGTTATGTAATGGACGATAGATTTACTGCTTTTGATACTTATGATGCTAGTGGAAATTTAATTTCAAATACATTAATTCCTGAAACTGGTTTGGAATTAAAATACAGATACAACTATGGTTTTGATGAAAATTTCGATTTAGACACTAGTTTTTTAGTAAAAATTAAAGACGGAAAATACATCGTAAGAGCGAAATCGGGAAGCAATGAGAAATTTGGTTATTTAACTTTTTAATTTTATGAAAAAGAACATCCTATTGATCGCATTATCATTTGCTTTAAGCACAATAAATGCTCAGAATATTCAAACAATTGGTGTGTCATTCACACAAACATTATTTCCTAAAAAAACGTTGCCCGCAAACATCAAGAACTATGCTGTAACAGTTACAACTCCTTATTTAAAAGACGATAGTACCTTTAGAAAAATAGCGGAAGACAAATACCAAGCAGATCTTAAAAATTATCCAAACGTAATTGCCGATGCTAAGAAAAAGTTTGATGAAGTTGAAATGGTAAACTACAATGTTAAACTTGAAGAAGCTAAAGAACGTTATAAATTAGAGTCAGATCAATTTAATAAAATGACCACTTTGGAAAGATTGGCATTGATAGATAAAAAACCTGTATTGCAATATCCGCAGAAACCCGTTTATTACGATCCACCACAACCAAGATTAGAATCAATAAATGTGGGGGATATTATTATTTACAATCCAGAAACTTTAGCGAAGACTTACGTAAAATTAAATGGTTTTGGCGATGGAACGGACGGACTTCAAATTAAAATTGATTTCAAAGGGTTTGAATATGTAGAACCTGTTGCTTCTTTAGTAAATGTTGAAAATTACAATCCACAAACTAAGGAAAAATTTTACACCAAACAAACTCAATTTGTAACAAAATTCAGACATCCTACAATGCTTCAAGTGAGTATTGACGGTAACAATTTATCGTCGGGGATTTTTCAAGGAACTAGCGAGTATCAATCAAAAGCGACGAGTTCAAAACCAACTCGATTGTATATAGAAAGACAAGAAATTGAATCGATAATGTCCAGAATTAACCAATATTTGAATGATCAATATGGTTACGTTACCGTTTCAAGATATGCAACTGTTTATACTGTAAAAAATAGAAAAGGCGAATATGATGATGTAGAGAAAGCAAGAGATTTTGCCATTTCGGGATATAAAAATTACACTGATCATCAAGAAGATGCCGAAAAAGATCTTGCCAATGCAATTGCGATTTGGGAAAAAATAATTACCGAGGTTAATTACGACGACAGCAAAGCTAGAATCGACGAAAAAGTTGGAACAGCAATGTTGAAGAACATTATTTTTGCTAGTATTATTATTAATGAATTTGAAAAGGCAAATAAATATTTAACCGATTTCAAATCGTTACGATTAAGCTACGACGATAAGCAATTTGCTGATACTCACGAAAAATTGGCGGCCGAATTAAAAACAAGATTTGTCGGAAAATAATAAAAAGGGAACTCAAACGGGTTCCTTTTTTTATTTATTGAAATATAAATTTTTTTTAAAGGTTAAACCTTTTTAATTTACTAACGTCAAACATCGATAATTCAAAAAGTTAAAAAAATGAAAAAATTAATTGTAGCTACTTTATTAGTAGTAGGGATGTCAACTTTTGCCCAAGTAGAAAATAAGAAAAAAGAAGGTAAAGAACCAATGGAAAAAATGTCTCCTGCGGAAAGAGTTGAAAAAGGTTTAAAAAGAATGACAAAACAACTTAATCTAACTGAAGCTCAACAAAAAGAAATGAAAATTCTAATGGCAGAACAAGAGGCTAAAAGAGCTGATGCTAATTTTAAACCGAGCAAAGAAGATCGTTTGGAGATGAAAGAAAAAATCAGTAAAATTCTTACCCCTGAACAAAACGCTACTTGGGATAAAATTCAAGAAGAGAAAAAAGAAAAAATGAAAGATAAAATCAAGGAAAAAAAGGAAAAAGCTGAAAAAACTGAAGATAAATAATTATTTATTTTGTTGTTCAAGAAAAATAATCTAGATTTGATGTAAATTTAAATCAATTCTCATGAAAAAAGTAATAATTGCCTGTTTTTTAATATTGGCTGTTAGCATAACTGCAAATGCTCAAAACAAGAAAAAAACTACTACCGCTGAAACGAAAGAAGTTGTAAAACTTACTCCTGCTCAAGCTGGTGAGAAAGATGGACTTGCCATAGCTCAGTTTTTAGGCCTTGACGAAAATATGAAAGTTGCATTCTGTGGTTTATTTGAAATGAAACACCAAGTTATGCAAAGTGCTACTGAAACTAATGAAAGTAAAAAAGAAATGTCAAGAATTGTAGGTTTAAAAATTGAAGCTTCAATTGACTATGAAAGACTTGAAAAATTAAAAGCAAATACTGCACTTTACAGTCAATTGTTGAGCACTGACGCTTTTGAAAAATAAAATTTTCTATTCAATTCATAATAAAAGGCTTTCAATTGAAAGCCTTTTTTTTATAATGTCTTGGCAACTTTATCAATTGCGCTAATTGTATAATCTAAATCTTCATAGGTTAAAGCATCCGAAATGAACCAGGTTTCATAGGCTGAAGGCGCTATATAAACTCCTTCTTCTAACAATCCATGGAAAAATTTCTTGAAGGTTTCGTTATCTCCTTTTGAAGCTGTTTGAAAATCAAAAACTGGATTCGGATCAAAATGAACTGAAATCATAGAGCCCAATCGGTTGATGGTAAATGAAATTCCATTTTCAGAGAGTGCTTTTTCAATTCCCTTTTCTAAATAAATAGTCTTTTCTGAAAGTCTTTGAAACACCGATTTATCTTGTTCTAAAGCAGTTAACATTGCCAATCCCGCAGCCATTGCTAACGGATTTCCAGATAATGTTCCCGCTTGATAAACAGGCCCTAAAGGCGCTAAATAGTTCATAATTTCTGCTCTTGCGGCAAATGCACCAACAGGTAAACCTCCTCCAATTACTTTTCCAAAGGTAACAATATCGGCTTTTACATTTAGTAATTCCTGAACCCCGCCTCTAGCCATTCTGAAACCAGTCATAACCTCATCAAAAATCAATACGATATTATTCTCATTGCAAATTTGTCTTAACGTTTCTAAAAAACCTTCTTTTGGTGGAATACAACCCATATTCCCAGCAACGGGTTCAATTATAATTGCTGCAATTTCTCCAAAATTAACATTTACAAGAGCACGCACACTTTCAATATCATTATAATTGGCTAACAACGTATCTTTTGCAGTTCCTTGGGTAACTCCAGGACTATTTGGCGAACCAAAAGTAACTGCACCACTTCCTGCTTGAATCAAAAAGGAATCGGAATGACCATGATAGCAACCCGCAAATTTTATAATTTTATCTTTTTTAGTAAATCCACGTGCCAATCGAATAGCACTCATGCAAGCTTCTGTACCAGAATTCACAAACCGAATTTTATCAATACCAGGTACCATTTTTATTGCTAAATCGGCAATTTGTGTTTCCATTTCTGTTGGCATACCAAATGAAGTTCCCAATTTGGCTTTTTCAATAACGGCTTCAACAACCGGGGGAAAGGCATGACCTAAAACCATTGGGCCCCAAGAATTGATGTAATCTATGTACCGGTTTTCATCTTCGTCAAAAACATATGCTCCTTTTGCACTTTTTGCGAATATCGGTGTTCCTCCAACGGCTTTAAACGCACGAACGGGAGAATTTACGCCTCCTGGAATTACTTTTTCTGCGGCTGCAAATAGTTCACTACTTCTTTTATATAACATGATTTATTTTAAATTTATTCTATAATTAATACCTGCCCTAAAGAAATTGTATTGTCAGAAATATTATTTTTTGACTTTAAATCATCAATAGAAATATTGAATTTCTTGGAAATAGAATACATCGTATCTCCTTTAATAACTTCATATTCCTTTTTCTTAAGTACCGGTTGAGCGACTGGAGCAACATACTCTTTTCCTAAAACCTCTGCATCGTATTGATCCAAATGATACCTTTCAATTATTGAAATTAACTTTTCAGGGTATTTTGGATCTGTAGCATAACCTGCTGCTTTTAAACCTTTTGCCCATCCTTTATAATCGTCTTTTTCTAATTTAAATAAAGGTTGGTACCATTTTCGGCTTTTTAGAAATAGCGCATGATCATTATAAGATTCACTCGCTTGATTGTATTTTCTAAAACACTCTTGCGCAGCATCATCGTCATGTTTTACTGAAGGACCACTCCAATCTTGATGGCATTTAATTCCGAAATGATTATTTGCAATAGCGCTTAAAGTCCCAGTCCCAGCACCAGATTCTAAAATCCCCTGACCAAGGCAAATACTTGCAGGAATTCCATATTGAACCATGTTATTTTTAGCAATTTCTTTATACAAGTTTATGTAGGCCAATACCATTTCTGTGGTTACTTTAACTCTAGTTGTAGCCTCTAATATTTCCGTTTTAGGTTCGGTCGTTTTAATAGTATCCGTTAAATTAACTACAGGATTGTTGCTATCACCTGGTTTAACCATTTCCACTTTTGTTGGTGGTTTATAATTTTTTGGTCTTGTAGTTTGAATTACTGCTTTTCTTGTAGTGCAGCTTGCCACAAATAAAACGATTACTAGTAAGGCGATTTTTCTTATCATTGTGCTATTATTTGTTGTAAATTTTTCTTTTTTAAATACCTATTCATTCCTTTTATTCCTTGAAGTCCTCCGGTGTGAATCGCCAATATTTTTGATCCTTCTGGAAAATACCCTTTTTTGATTAAATCAACTATTCCAAACATCATTTTACTTGTATATATTGGGTCTAAAGGAATTTTAGTTTGCTCAAAAAAATCATTTATAAAACGAACTAACACTTCATTTATTTTTCCATAACCCCCGAAATGATAATCAGATTGTAATTCCCAATTGGACTTGACGGCAAATTTACGAATATCCTCGGACAAAAAATCACCTTTTAGCGAGGGAAATCCAATTATCTTTTGATGTAAATGAGTCGAGTTTATTATACCCGAAATCGTACTTCCAGTTCCAATTGAACAACAAATGTGCGAAAATTGCGAATCTTCTTCGGTAAGTATTTCTTCACAACCTTTAATTGCCAATGAATTAGATCCTCCCTCCGGAATTAAATAAAAATCACCATATCTTATTTTAAGTTTTTTAAAAAATAAATCAGTGGTTTTATTTTTATATTCTTCGCGAGTTACAAATTGAAATTTCATTCCGCATTCTTGCGCAAATTGCAACGTTGGATTTTCATAAATTTGAGATTCCAATTCCTCGCCTCGAATAATTCCAATGGTTTCAAAATTATTTTCCTTTCCCGCATAAGCAACAGCGGCAATATGATTTGAAAATGCACCACCAAAAGTGATCAATTTGGTTTTCTTTTCTTCTTTTGCTTTAAGCAAATTGTATTTTAATTTCCTGAATTTATTTCCAGAAACAAAGGGATGTATCAAATCTTCCCGCTTTAAATACAAAGAGATTTCATTAGGAAATTGTAACGCTATTTGCTGGTTTTCAACCAAAGAATGCATTTTTTGAATTTTGATACCGCAAAGATAACTCATATAATAAAATTAAATTCTAATAATTTCTTAACAAAAGAATACAATCATCATAAAGTTTATAAATTTGTAATATGAAGGAAATGAATAATGAGAAAAAATTAATTGAAGGGGTTGATTATTATTATACTCCGGAAGGTTATAAATGTTTTACAGAAAAACACCACTTAAACCGCGGCTATTGCTGCAAAAGTGGCTGTAAACATTGTCCGTATGGATTTGATAAAAAAACAAACGAAATCAGAAAATAAATTCGATAAATGACTTTTCAAGATCAAATAAAAGAAGGAATACCAACTGTTTTACCTGAACCTAAAAAGTTTGAAACAGAAATTAATCATGCGCCTAAGAGAAAAGAAATTTTATCAGACGATGAAAAAAAATTAGCGCTCAGAAATGCACTGCGTTATTTTGAACCAAAAGATCATGCCGTTTTAGTCAAAGAATTTTCTGAAGAATTAGAACAATACGGTCGTATTTATATGTATCGTTTGCGTCCGGACTATCAAATTTTTGCTCGACCAATTTCTGAATATCCAGGAAAAAGCGAACAAGCAAAAGCAATCATGTTGATGATTCAAAACAATCTTGATTCTGCAGTAGCACAACATCCTCATGAACTTATTACCTACGGCGGAAATGGTGCCGTCTTTCAAAATTGGGCGCAATACCGACTCACTATGAAATACCTTTCTGAAATGACCGATGAACAAACATTAACCATGTATTCTGGTCATCCGATGGGTTTATTTCCATCTCATAAAGAAGCTCCAAGAGTGGTTGTCACCAATGGAATGGTTATACCAAATTATTCAAAACCAGACGATTGGGAAAAAATGAACGCTTTGGGCGTTTCGCAATACGGACAAATGACGGCAGGAAGTTATATGTATATTGGACCTCAAGGAATTGTTCATGGAACAACAATTACGGTTTTAAACGGATTTCGAAAAATAAAGAAAAATCCTAGTGGAGGATTATTTGTAACTTCTGGTTTGGGAGGAATGAGTGGCGCTCAACCAAAAGCGGGAAATATATCTGGTTGCGTTACGGTTTGTGCCGAAGTAAATCCAAAAATTACTCACATTCGACATTCCCAAGGATGGATAAATGAAGTAATTGAAAATATTGAAGATTTAGTACCAAGAGTTAAAAAAGCACTTGAAAACAAAGAGGTGGTTTCTATTGCCTATTTAGGGAATGTGGTAGATATTTGGGAACGTTTTGATTTAGAAAATATACTTATCGATTTGGGTTCCGACCAAACTTCTTTGCATAATCCTTGGGCTGGCGGTTATTATCCTGCTGGGATTTCATTTGAAGATGCCAACGAAATGATGGCTAACAATCCTGAATTGTTTAAAGAAAAAGTTCAAGAATCACTAAGACGACATGCAACAGCAATTAATAAACACAATGCTAAAGGGACTTATTTCTTTGATTATGGCAATGCCTTTTTACTAGAAGCTTCCCGAGCTGGTGCTGATGTAATGGCTGAAAATGGTATTGATTTCAACTATTCAAGTTACGTTCAAGATATTATGGGACCCATGTGTTTTGATTACGGTTTTGGACCATTTAGATGGGTTTGCGCTTCTGGAAAACCGGAAGATTTAGTCAAAACAGATGCTATTGCCTGTGAAGTTTTAGAAGAAATGATGAAAAATTCACCTCCTGAAATACAACAACAAATGGCCGATAATATCCGATGGATAAAAGGAGCTCAAGAAAATAAATTGGTGGTGGGATCGCAAGCTAGAATTTTATATGCCGATGCTGAAGGCAGAGTGAAAATTGCAGAAGCTTTTAATAATGCCATTAATAAAGGAGAAATAGGAATCGTTATTTTAGGTCGTGACCACCATGATGTATCTGGGACCGATTCTCCCTATCGTGAAACTTCAAATATTTATGACGGATCTCGTTTTACTGCCGATATGGCGATACAAAATGTAATTGGCGATAGTTTTCGAGGGGCAACTTGGGTTTCCATTCATAACGGAGGGGGCGTTGGATGGGGCGAAGTAATTAATGGTGGATTTGGTATGGTTCTTGACGGAAGTAAAGAAGCTTCAAGAAGATTACAATCGATGCTTTTTTGGGATGTTAACAACGGTATTTCCAGAAGAAGCTGGGCCAGAAATGAAGGGGCAATTTTCGCCATTAAAAGAGCCATGGAAGCGGAACCATTATTAAAAGTGACCCTTCCAAATAGTGTTGACGATTCATTACTCAATTAATATTAACTAATAAAATCAAATAATCATGAAAGCAATTAAAATTATTCCGGTATTTATGTTCCTTTTTTTGTGCTCTTGCAGCTCGGTAATGGTGAATTCAGATTACGATATAAATGCAGACTTTACTAAATACAAAACTTTTGGATTTCAAAAAAGTGGAATTGACAAAGTAGAAATTTCAGATTTAGACAAAAAGAGAATCCTTAGAGCTATTGATAGTGAAATGACAAAAAAGGGCTTTACAAAAAGTGAAACACCCGATTTATTAATTAACATTTTCACTAAAGAAAGAGAACAAGTAGATATTAACCAATACAACTCAAACTGGGGCTACGGTTGGAGATGGGGCTGGGATCCTTTTATGTGGGGTGGACAAACAACGGTAACAAAAACTACAGAAGGAACACTCTTTATTGATATTATCGATGCCGCTAAAAAAGAATTGATTTGGCAAGGAGAAGGAGATGGCTATTTGACCAAAAAAATGGAAGAAAAAGACGCTAGAATTAATGAATTTGTAACCAAAATTTTAGCACAATATCCACCTGAAAAAAAGTAAGAAAAATAAATCTACTACTAAAAAAACCTACCCTTATCGGTAGGGTTTTTTTTCGAAATTTCGTTAAATCATTAAAATATTAGTGTTAATTATAAGAAATCAATACTATTTATTGGAAATTAACCTGAAAAATTAGTACTTTTACACTAACCTATTTGGTTTAATTATGAAAGCACCTTTTGAAACTAATCCATTAATAGAGCGACTTCCAGCGCATTTAAAACAATTTATCAAACCTCAAGATTACGCGGATTATACTCCGATAAATCAAGCCGTTTGGAGGTATGTAATGCGGAAAAATGTAAGCTATTTATCCAAAGTAGCTCACGAATCTTATTTAAATGGATTAGAAAAAACAGGTCTTGAAATTGAAAATATCCCAAATATGTATGGGATGAATCGGATCTTGAAAGAAATTGGCTGGGCAGCAGTTGCCGTAGATGGATTTATTCCTCCGAATGCTTTTATGGAATTTCAAGCATATAATGTTTTGGTTATTGCTTCTGATATCCGACAATTAGAACACATAGAATATACACCTGCTCCAGATATTATTCACGAAGGTGCTGGACACGCACCAATTATTGCAAATCCAGAATATGCTGAATATTTAAGACGCTTTGGTGAAATAGGTTGTAAAGCCATTTCTTCATCTTATGACTACGAAATGTACGAAGCCATTCGACTACTTTCAATTGTTAAAGAAGCTGAAAATACACCACAATCAGTAATTGAAGCAGCTGAAAAAGGGGTAAATGATTTACAAAATCAAGCGGTAGAAATGTCTGAAATGGCGCAAATTAGAAATTTACATTGGTGGACCGTTGAATATGGTTTAATTGGAACCGTTGAAAATCCTAAGATTTATGGTGCTGGTTTATTATCATCAATTGGCGAAAGTGCCTGGTGTATGACTGATAAAGTAAAGAAAATTTCTTACGATCTTTCGGCAGCATACCAGAGTTTTGACATTACAAAACCACAACCCCAACTATATGTAACTCCCGATTTTGCTCATCTTAGCTTTGTTTTGGAAGAATTTGCAAACAAAATGGCATTACGCACTGGAGGATTATCTGGGATAAACAAACTAATAAATTCTAAAGCATTAGGGACCATTGAACTAAGCACTGGATTACAAATATCCGGAGTCTTTACGAATGTTATTGAATTTGATGGAAAACCAGTTTATTTTCAAACAACGGGGAAAACGGCTTTGGCCAATAGAGAAAAAGAATTAGTTGGACATGGAACAAATTGCCATGCTAGTGGTTTTGGAAGTCCCATTGGTAAACTGAAAGGGATCAACCTTGCCATAGAAGACATGAGTCCAAAGGATTTAATGGCCTACGGAATTTATGAAGGCAAAACGGTTTCTTTGGAATTTGAAGGCGATATTAAAGTTACAGGAGATATTATTACAGGATCAAGAAATTTACAAGGAGCAATAATTATTATTAGTTTTGAAAATTGTACGGTTACACATCAAAATATAGTTTTATTCGAACCAGAATGGGGCATTTTCGATATGGCTGTAGGCAAAAAAGTGGTTTCAGCATTTTCTGGCCCAGCAGATTGTAACAGCTTTGATATGATTACACATTTACCAAATAGCAAAACCATTAAAGCTGAAAAAACTGCGGAAAGAGAAGAATTAGAATCGTATTACAGCGAAATTAGAAATCTTCGGGAAAATAAAATAAATTCTAACAAAGCATTTGAAATTTTTAAAATTGTGTCCAATAAATACCCAAAGGATTGGTTGCTTAGCCTTGAAATTGCTGAAATACTGCAGCTGCAAAAATCAGAAAAACATTTTAACGAAGTGCTGAGTCATCTAAATAATTTAAAAATAAATAGACCTGAAGTGAGTCATTTAATAACTAACGGACTAGAACTTTTTATCTAAAATTATTTTTGAAATTTCTTTAACGCCTCTTTGGTAAAAGCAGACAATACCAGTTTTCCACTAATTTCCGCTCGCTCTTTTAGAAGTTCGTCCCAGTTTTCGGTATCTTTCCAAAGTACTTTTTTCAATTCTTTTAATGCGTCTGGGTTATAGTTAGAAAGATTTTGAGCCATCAATTGAACCGCAGATTCAAGTTCATTATTATCGCTATAAACCCCATTATAAAGTCCTTTAGAATGAGCCCAATCGGCGCTATAAAAATTATTTGCATCTAATGTTAATTGAGATAATGCGGATACTCCAATTTTTCTTTCAATGGCAGGTGCTACCACAAAAGGCCCAATTCCAATAGTTAATTCGCTTAATTTAATGGAGGCAAATTGGGTTGCCAAACAATAATCGGTTGCTGCAGCAATACCTACTCCACCACCCACAGCTTTACCATGAATACATCCAATAATTATTTTTGGACAATTTCTCATTGCATTGATAACATAGGCAAATCCTGAAAAAAACAACTTTCCAGTTGCTTCATTTTCAATAGAAATTAATTCTTGAAAACTTGCTCCAGCACAAAAGGTAGTGCCACCATCACTTTTAAGAATAACCACTTTTACGGCATCATTATTTCCTAGATTATTAATGTTATCAACGAGTTCATTCAATAAATTAGAAGGAAGCGAATTGTGTTCCGGATGAAAAAAGGAAAGGATAGCAATTCCGTTTTCAATTTCATTTTTAATATAAGGTGTTGCCATTTTGATTGTTTTTAAAACAATGATATTTGTGATTTCAAATGTAGAATTTATTTCAAAGTAAAGTAAACTTTAACGCAAAAATATTCACCTGTTGGATTACCTTTGTATCATAAATAATAAAATTATGGGATTATTAGATTTTTTAGGGTTTGGAAACAAATCAAATAGTATACAAGAATTTAAAGAAAAAGGAGCAGTTATAATTGATGTTAGAAGTCAAGGAGAATTTGCTGGCGGACATATTAAAGGCGCAAAAAACATCCCTTTAAACGAAATTGGAAATAAAATCAACGACATTAAAAAACTAAACAAACCAGTAATAGCATGTTGTGCAAGCGGAATGAGAAGTTCTCAAGCAACTTCCATTTTGAAGCAAAACGGAATTGACGCTATAAACGGTGGCGGTTGGCAAAGTTTACAAAACAAGTTGTAACTAGAAATTCATAAAAGGGAATTTCGATTTTATCTTATTTATTTTATCTTCCAATTGAGTTTGGAATTTTTGATAACTTTCAGAAGAAGGATTGAAAGAACGATGCGACAAATCTCGTTGAATAGCTTCTACTTCATTCATGGTAGAAATAGCAGCATTAGAAACTGAACTTTCCACAAAACGTTCCCAAATATAATCAATAGCAACTTGATTTGGGTGCAATAAATCTTCCCCATAAAAGCGATAATCACGAAGTTCATCCATCATGATTTCATAGGAGGGAAAATACCTTTTTGTCGAATTTCGAATATCAAAAGTCGAATGTAAAGCAACAATTAGATTGGCTTTACTTCGTTGATTTTCCTGAAAGCCATCTTTTAGGTGGCGAACTGGTGAAATAGTGAAAATTAGATTGCAATTAGGATTTTCCTTTTCAATTAAATTGATCGTATTTTGAATTGATTTATCCATATCAGAAACAGAAAGTAATTCTTTTTCAAAATTATTTTGTGGTACTTTATGGCAATTGGCAACTACCTTATTGGTCTCTTTGTTTCGATAAACCCAGGAAGTTCCATAGGTAATTATTATATGGGAAGCCTCTTTAATTTTCTTATTTGTGGTTACCAATAAATGATTAATTTCATTCAACAAATCCGCTTTATCGGGATTACTTAAATCAGAATGCAAATCAAAATTATGCCATCTTTCGTTATAGAAAAACAACTCCTTTTCTTCAAATAATTCGAGATTTATCGCCCTAGAAATTATATTTTCAATTGCTATTGGATGGAATAAAATGCCAAATGGATTGCATAAATTTTGGAACTTATAATAATCGAATTTACTAGCCATATTTTCCGCAAAGCAAGATCCAAAAGAAACTATCTTACTTTGATAATCAATTGGATATTTTGATTTAGAAATTGGAACTACTGTTGTAAAATTCATAATTAATAGTCTAAAAATAGATTGCAATATTACGAATTTTGCGACTTTAATTTGTCAATTTTTTGAATAAATCAAGCATTTATTAAATTAATCTTAATTTTTTAAAATAAAAATTTTCACATCAATTTTTATCTATATTTGTGTAACAATTAACTTAAAAAAAATTAAAATGAAGTATTTATTAACAACAATTATGGCAATTGGATTTGCTTTTACAGGAGTTCAAGCTCAGGAAGCATCCAAAGCACCACAAGAAAAAACGCAATCTAAAGAAGAAAAAGCGGCTGCAAAAGCTAAAAAAGAAGCTGATTTAATGGACGCTTTTAAAACGGCTGGTTTGACTGATGACGAGCAACAAAAAGTTAGAGCTATAATGGAAGAAAATTCGGCTTTTGGAAAAACTTTAAAAGCGGATACCTCACTTTCAGATGAAGATAGAAAAGCTAAAAATAAGGAATATTACAATGTTTCAAATGGTAAACTTAAAGAATTATTAGGAGCTGATAAATACAAAGCTTTCAAAGACGTTCAAAAAGCCCAAAAAGAAGCTGCGAAAGGAAACTAATTCGCTGTAGCAAACAAAAAACCCTTTCTATTGAAAGGGTTTTTTTATGAAATTAAATAAAGACCTATATATTTTTCGTAGTCACTATATCCAATTTATAAATTTAATGACAAAACAAAAGACATAGAATTATATTATAAACCTTTTGCATGCTGGATTATAGGACTTGTAATTCTTATGATGTGGT
>CAIJFC010000134.1 GCA_903819815.1 uncultured Bacteroidota bacterium | reverse complement strand
GTTGCAGAATATTTCTGAATAGTTTCGTAATTCAAGATCTTATACAATCTTAAAAAGACCGTATCCATGTTTTTACTAATTGAGTAATTTTCATCTGTTAAAAAAAACGATAGTTTATTTCTCAGTTTAAATAAATTGTAATTTGTACTTGAGGTAATTTCATTATGACTGATTTTTAAATCTGTAATCAAATCTTCAATTCTTCCTAATGTTAATGTTTCTAATTTTTCTTCTTTTTTGTGTTTCATGATTTTTTTCTTTTTTCTATAATTTAAGTTTATTTTTGAATGGGTGGCCTCCTGAATTCGAATACAAAACTAGGGCGGATATTTATGTTGCGCGCTATCTAAAGTGCTAATTTTAGGCAATTTAAGCTCATTCTAGATAGTGATGTTTGTTTTTGTAAAATGGGGTTAAATAAGATTAACTTCATTACATGTATAATTTAGTTACCCCAATATTTCATAAAAATATCGCTCCTCTTTTGATGAATATATTGCTCCATCTTTTCCAAATTTCAAATCATATTCTTCAAGATGAATTCTGGACTCATTTTTTGTGTTTGGTTGGCAGATGATTGCAAGTTTATCTTCAATATCCCCCAGAACGAGCATATCTTTTGCACAATCAATTAAAAAATGTGCATGGTAGCAATTGTCATTTGGGTTCATTTCGATTGTGTAAAACAAGATTATTTGGTTTTTTTCCATTTGTAATGATTTGAGTTCATCAAATAAGAACCTCATCTTATTTTTTAAATCGTCAATGGTGGAGCTTACAGGAACAATATTTCCAATAAAGTTCCAATGGTGATTATTAACCCATTTAATAGTTAGTTCAAATTCTTTAGAACTTAATCGTCTTCTCTTTCTGAATAACTCATCCAATGTGGAATGATGAATTAATCTGGTTGGGGAACCTGTTTTAGAAGTTATGAATTTTGTTTTAGAGGAATCAATATTCTTAATTCTCTTTTTGTAGGTTGATGAAGATATTGGGTATATTTTTAATATCTCTTTTTTGGTTTTCCATTCTTTTGTTTGCATAGTAAATCTATCTCTATTAATTAAAGTTTAATTAAAGAGAATTAGTCCTATGATATAGTAGAAACAAGAAATTAGATAATTTTGAGGAATTAAATAACCTCTTTGTTTTTGACTAACATCAACAGAGTAATTCTCTTTTTTAATTAATAGATAAAAGATTTTGAAAAGTCAACTGGTAATATGAAAATTATTTATTGTCTACCGGAATTATTTTAAACCTGTAGGCTTTTTCGTAATTTTCTTTTGAAGTTCTTACTGTAATATAATGTATTGACATAAAACCATTAATATCCACATCAGACCAATTTTCAAGTTTTTTACTCATTAGAGATACACCCCATGGTGTAATAATTCCTATTATTATATCCTTCTTAATTTCTTCTTTCATTTTATTTAATGTTTAATTTTAATATCATGTTTTCGTATTTTTCTTTTTCCCTTTTATGAAACGACCATATAGGGCCAATTTTATGCCCCAATGTTCCTCCTAATTTTCTTGCTTGTTGAAGATAAAAATAGGATTCAATTACTAATTCTTCCCATTTTAATATTAATGACTTTAATATATTAGATGGGTCTATTTTCAATTCAATTTCATTAATGGGATTCCATTCTTTACGTTCATAACACAACTCCCAACTTTCTTTTTTTGAAAGTTGGGTTTTCATGATTTCCATAATAACTTTTTTATCGTTCGTTTTTGAACTGGTTAGTTCAAGTAAGAAATATAATTCATCCCAAGTTTTGAAAACCTTTTCTTTTATGTTGTATTCTGTCATTAGTTATTGGAATAAATCTGTTCAATTGGGAGTTTGAACTTAGGTTTTACATTTGTTTCCATCTTTTTTATATATAATGTTGAACATTCATTGCTATTATTTTATTTTCTTGTGTTACAAGTGTACCCCCATATGGAATTGAAGTTGAAAAAGTAATTTCACTTTCTTCAAAGAAATACGCTATTTCAGGCCCCTCTACAAGACATATTCTTGCTTGTCGATTTTTATCAGCTTCCATTCTGGATTTTACCCATTTGCAATGTTCTATTATTCTATCGTGAAGTTCAGATTTTTTGTCAATTTCATAATCTGAAAGTGACTGACTACTAACTCCTTCTATGTTGGTACCCGGATTATTGACAAAATCTCCATTTATATTAAATTGAATTGGTATTTGCATGTAAATTGCGTGACCTGTTTTTAAAATTATATAAGGAAATTTTCCATAACCATTGATGAACAGTTTATGTTCATACCATTTTTCGTCTAAATTTTTTATATTGATACTCATGTGTTTTATTTTTTTATAGTTTCATATTCTAGTAGAATTTTACTTAAATCCTCATCGGTTTCAATTCCTACCAGCTTTTTAGTAATATTTTCTTTAAATTCCTTTGATATTTTCTTTCCTAAATAGGTTTTAGAAGCAATAAATTCTTCAATATCTCCTTCGTATGTTAATCCCATTTTGTAAAAAAGTATTAGAAGAATTTTTTCGATATAACCGGTATTCTTGCTTAAACTTTGATCATAATTTAAGTCCTGATCTCTTATGAGGACTAGTAAAACATAATCATAACGTTCTTGGTATTCATCTATAGCCCACTTCAATGATTCCTTATGTGTTTTAATAAAAACCGCAAATAAATTGGAATATTGATGGTTAGCAATGTAGATATCAGTTGTGGCCGTTGTATCATACTGACTGAATACTTCATTAAATTGATGTTCTATCGTTCCCAATTTTACAGTTTTAGGAAAATACAATTTATCTATTCCACCCATCCATTCAGGAAGTGCATCATAAGAGGATATGAAAAAATGTTGTGGAATAATTTCGGTAGCATAATTATCAAACATATTTTTCAATGATTGATCTTCAGGTAATTTTTCAATACTTGCTTTTCCTTTACCAATGACTATAGCATGACCACCATAGCGAGACATAATATATTGCATATTAAATTGTTTTTGAATTATTAATATACTGCCACTCTTCACCAATCAATTCAATCTTACCAGTCAAACTGATGATAATGTTTTCTTCTATTTTAATTGGTGATTTTCCAAATGTTGCACCAAAAGCATTGTGCAGAGCAACTAACATTTGTGCTTGAGTATGAACTCCTACAATACCTGTTGTTACCGAACTATTGTAATGTGTGACTAATTCTTGTTTGGAATTCTTTTTAAAGGTGCCTAAAAACTCCATAATCTTTTCTCTGTCTCCAGGACGTTGAATAAATAGAAATTCCATATCTATGAGATTAAAGTTAAACATGCTACTTCTTCCAATATAAAATCAATTGGGTAATGAAGTAATAGAATTTTTTTGTACAAAGTACCAACACCAAATGAACTGTCTGAGCCATTTAAGCTATATGCGGCTCCTGTAAATTGTAGTTCTTCATCGAAATACAATAGCACAAAAGGAGAGACCTTGCTTAGCTCCAAAACAGTGTTAATTTGTTGATGTTCAATTTCAAGGAATAATGGCGAAGTACCATCTTGAAGGTCATGCACTTTTACAAAAGTGTCATTTGTTTTTTTTACCGTAGCCTCTATTTTTATTAAGGCTTGGTTTTTCAAAGTAATTTGCATTGAATTTTTCATACAAATAAGGATTTAGTTAAACAATCGTTATTTGTATTCCGATAAATAAGGTGTCTGGGTAAACTTACGTTTATTTTGACCGGACGGGCCCGTATTGTTTTACCACCGTGGTGTCTTCACTCGGTTGGTACCCTTAATGGGTTCGAAATACAGTGCAAATATAAATAAATTTATTTTATATTTTTATTTTCTTCAAATCATTTACAACAAAAATCATAGTGTCTTTTAAATTAAGTCCTTCACTTATACACGAATTCATTAGATTTCCTATGTTAGTATAGAAACCATATTTATTTATAGAATCTAATTCAGAATTGAAAATGTGTTTTAATTCGAAAACTAACCAACTTAATGAGCCAGCATTTTCTGATAAAACTACAATATCTTGTGGATAATGATTTCTATTTTTGTCATCTGTTATTATCAAATTGGCTCCTCCAAAATGTTCAAAATCTTTTGGAAAATCACCATTTCCAATTTTGTCTTTCAATGTTTCTAATTTATGCTGCATAATCAATATTTAAAATATTATCATTAAATGTTAAACCGTCCCAATTTTTTTGAACAGGCTGAGAAAGAAGTTTAGCTAATTTAAGAGTTATTTTTTTTAATTCATTAACTTTTAAATTAATTATTGTTATCCTTGGATTTGTAATGCAATACTTAAAACCTACTTTTTTGATTTTAAAATCATGCTCTTTATTTTTTATAAAATTATAAGATTCTTTTTCGTCGTGAAAAAACCTGAGTGAACTTTTATTAACATCTGGAGAATTTATAAAAGTATAAGATTTAATTTTTTTGCTTTCAGAATTAGAAAAATATCCAGTTGAAGGAAATTTACTTTTTAGATTAATTGCTGTAGGATGTGACATTGCATTCCTTAAATTTTTTAAAAAATCACCTACAGTTATAATAGATTCGTTATTGTCAAATTCAATTAAGTTTTTTGAAATGTTTAATTAATTTTTTTTATGAATATTACAATTTTTATCATAATATTCATTTTCTCGTGTTAATGGAAAACCTCCATTTTTATCTTTTTCATCATAGATAGTCAATAAATTTTGTAAAATACACAAACACAATGAAGAGTCAAAATTGAATAATTCACTTTTATCTACTGAATCATATTGCTCAATTATTTTACCTAATCTAAATGCCAAATCAGCATGAATTTGCCCGTTTGGTTCTAAAAAATATTCTGCCATAAAGAATTAATTATTAAATCAAATGTACTTAATTAATATTTAATTAAAGAATACAGGTTGCAAACCGACAAATACTTCTACAAAGCCAAATACATTCCTTTCTTGGTCATATATTCCTAGAGGTGTTTCAAGATTTACTAATTTACTTTTATAGAAATTGACAATTTTTGAAAAACCATAGGTTTTACTATAAATAATGTTATTCTCACTCCAGTTATTTAATTCTCTCTTTAAAACTTTAACATCAGTATTATACTGATTTAACCAATTCAAATACTGTTTATATAAATCAGTAACATTTATAAAAATTTCAGATTTTACAAATGAATTCAAGTTTAGTTTTTCGATGTAATTCTCTAAATCCTTTGTAAGGGTTTCAAAATCTTCATTGTTTCCAAGGTAATGGAATATGTTTAAGAGTAATAATTTTTTAGTGTCTTGATGATTTATGGTCCAATTATAATTTAAGATAGTACAAATACTTAATAATTTTAACCTTCTTTTTTTCTCAACCCAAACGGCATTTTCCTTGTCGTCTTTGATTTCAACTTGTTTTGTAAGAAGCAATAAATAAGTTCCTAAACCGTCTTTTAGAAAATCATTTATACAAAGGTGATTGCTCTCATTACTCCAAAATCTAGGTGAAAAATAGGAGTGTGTAAGTGTTTGGCTTGCTGTTTCGTCAACATATTTAATTTCAATAGCTGCTTTGCCTTTTACATATTCTTTGAGCGCATTAACCTTATTTTCATTGATTGTATAACTGACCTCATTTTTAAGATTACCCACTTGTTTTTCAAGCTTTTCAATTAAAAATTGTTTTTCTATAGTGTACAAAATATTGCTATCTGAATATTGTAATTTTAACAATGATCTATTTTCAAAATAGCTTTCGTGTCTTTTCTTTAAAATAATGTGAAACCCAATTAATAGTGCATTTAGTTGATGCAATGTAGCTAAGCTGTTAGCTTCTGGAAGTTTTATTATTTTTAAATGATTTGCTTTTTGAGGATATAATGATTTTGTGATTTTTTCTATTGTTTTTTCAATTTTATATCCAATTCTTAAACCTGTTTCAAATGGTATATCAATTCTTTTTGTTGGAATACTTTTTTCTGGATCGTCTAAACCATCTACTCCAGCTATTAAAGCAGCGTCTTCTATACTTTCGGAAACATCATCAACTGAATTTTCTTCAAAATTTAAACTATTAAGAAACTCTTCAATCCTAGAAGTTGTATAATTATTAAAGCTTTCGTTACCAATAAAATTGGCACTGTTTTTATTGAACTCTTCTTCTGATATTGCTTCTACTTCTTCAATATCTTCTTCCTCTTTTTTATTGTTCTGAACGTATTTAGAATTCTTATTTTCACTGAAATCAGACTTTAAAGAAATAAAATCAATCAATTCTTCTAATTCAAAATCACCAAAGAAGTCAGAATTTAATAATGAGTTGAAATGTGCTATCCTAGCATCGGGATTGGTATTTAATAGAAATGCTTTTTGATGAATTAAAGCATAATTAGATATTCTTTCTGACGAATTAAATATT
>CAIJFC010000133.1 GCA_903819815.1 uncultured Bacteroidota bacterium | reverse complement strand
TTTATATTTAATTTCTAATTCTGGCTTCGGGAGTTTATCACTTCCTAAAAACCAAACGAAAATACTTGGATGATTTCGTAACCAATATATTTGATCGCTTAAAGAAGATAGCGCCAGATTTACATCCGATTCTGTTTGAATTCCACCAAAAGCATCACACGGTTTTCCTAAATATTCATCCCATTCCCACTGGCAACTCCAACCAACCATTGCTAATATCCCGTATTTATCACACAAATCATACAGGTTTTGAGATGTTCCCCAAATACTTTCAAAACGTAATGTATTAAGATTCATGTGTTTCACATATTGGATTTGTGTTTCCAAACTTTGTTTGGTGTCTCTAAGAAAAATGTCATCCGTCCAACCAGCGCCTTTAATTAATATCTTTTTTCCATTTAGAATAAATCCTTTGTGGCCTTCATCAGTGAAATAAGTTTCAATTTCCCTGATTCCAAAAGTGATTTCATCAGAATCTGTAATGTTTATATCAGTTTCAAAACGAAGTGAAAGTTTATGTAAATTTGGATTGCCTAAATTATTACACCACCAAAGTTTCGGGTTTTTGATATACAATGCAGCAATTTCCTTCGATGTTAATGTTATGTTTTTGTTTTCGTTTGCTCTTAATTTAATTGGATATCTAAATTCAACTTTGTCAAATGTTCCAATTAATGTTCCTGAAACCCCATCCAAACTATTATTTTGAAGTTCTGTTTTAACGGTCAACCAAGCTTCGTTTAAAGAAGTCGTATTAACTTTTGATTGAACCACTGTGTTTTTCATTCCCACTTTTCCATGAATTTTAATGTATACAGGACGCCAAATACCCATGTTTTCATCTAAAGGTCTAGGATTCCAATCTACAAAACCTAAATTAAAATCTCCTGGCTGAGCTCTAAAAAGTTCAACAGCAAGGACATTTCCTTTCTTTTTAGCCAAAGATGAAATGTCAAATTTAAACTGTCGAAAAGTTCCATAAATGATTGTTCTTGAGGCTATTAATTTTCCATTTAGCCAAATATTTGCATAATAATTTATACCATCAAAATTTAGGGAAATTGTATTTTCTGGAACTAAATTTGGCAAATCAAATTTAGTTGAATACCACCATGAATCATCAAATTGTTTTTTATCTACTTGTTTGTAGTTGTCCCCCATAAATAGATCTTTATAGAGTCCATTTGCAGTCAAAACCCCTATAACCGTGGAAGGAATAGTAGCTTTATACCAATTTTTGCAATCATTTTTGCTTGAAGAAATTGCGCTTCCATCTTTCATAACTTTTCCGTTTTGTTGCACTTTCCAATTGTCAATCAGAACAATTTTCCTTGAAACATTCGGTTTTGTTGCCGCTAAGAAGTTTTGTGAGGCAATAAAAATTATTAATATAATTAACGGTTTTAAATGTATTTTCATTTTAAATAAATTGATTTTTTTACCACTTTATGTTTATTAAAAGTACTAAATTAAGTTGCTGCTTAATAATATTCTTGTATTTATTATTTTAAATAACCCATAACTTATGCTACTAGTAATTTTGTTTTAAAAAAATCCCTGAAAGTTTTTAAACCTCCAGGGAAAACAATTAAAAAACTAAACATAACCCTAAAAACAAAATCTTTTAAATGCTTCAATTGCCATGTATTCTGCAAGACCCAAAGCATTGTATTTTTCGGCAGTTTTTTTAGTACGTTCTTCTGCTCGGACCCAAAACTCTCTTGAATCCTCACCTTGATACATCACATTATCTTTTTGAGATTGGTGATAAAAAATAGCTTTTCTCTTTTTGAGCACTTGATTTTCACTCATCGGAACCGCCATTTCAATTTCATGCAGTTCCCATTCATGCCAAGCTCCTCGGTATAACCAAAACCAACAATCCTTCATAAAAGGTTCTGGTTTTAATTTATTTACTGCTGTAAATAGCGCATCAAGACATACTTTATGTGTTCCGTGTGGGTCTGCTAAATCACCTGCTGCAAAAATCTGATGTGGTTTAATTTTAGAGATTAAATTACTTACAATTTCTATATCAATATTTTCTAAATTATTTTTCTTTACTGTTCCCGTTTCATAAAAAGGCATGTCTAAAAAATGAACTTGATTGTCTGGAAGCCCAAAAAAACGAGTAGCTCCCAAAGATTCTTTACGACGAATCAATCCTTTAATCTTACGAATATATAAAGCAGTCTTTTTATTAAAGACACCCGTTTGCAAGGCTTGGATTGCTTTAATAGTTTCTCCATTATTGTCTGATGAAACTTCTAGAGCAACTTCGGCATATTTTAAAGCTTCCTCATCAGAAACTGCAATATTTCCTGAAGTTTGATAGGCAATATGCACTTCATGCCCTTGTTCAACTAATCTGTCAAATGTTCCTCCCATTGAAATTACATCGTCATCGGGATGCGGACTAAAAATGATAACTCTTTTAGAATTAGGGAAAGTTCTTTCTGGTCTGTTTTGATCATCAGCATTAGGTTTTCCACCCGGCCAACCCGTAATTGTTTTTTGAAGTTTATTAAACATTTTTATATTTAAGTCATACGCAGGACCCTCTTCGGCAAGTAATCCAGACATCCCATTATCATTGTAATCTTTATCCGTTAATTTTAAAACGGATTTATTGGCAATTCCACACAACCAAACTATCGATTTACTTTTTAATTCCTCCGTCCATAAACAAGTAGAAACTAACCAAGGTGTTTTAATTCTAGTGAGTTCTGAGGAAGCAGATTCATCCAAGACAAAAGTAGTATTTGTGTGGCTTTGCAGATAGGTTGCAGGTACTTCAGAAGAAATTTCCCCTTCAATAGTTTCCTTGATTACTGTTGCTTTATTTTCTCCCCAAGCTAAAAGAACAATTCTTTTTGCTTTTTTAATTGTCCCTATTCCCATTGTTATTGCTCTTCTTGGGACATTTTCAATTCCCATAAAAGACGTGGAGGCATCTACCCTAGTAATGTGGTCTAACGTTATACTTCTTGTTCCAGAATTGGAATGCGAGCCAGGTTCGTTGAAACCGATATGTCCTGTTCTCCCTATTCCTAATAGTTGAAAATCAAGACCTCCAGCTTCCAGAATTTTCGAATCATAATCCGAACAAAATTGATTCAGATTTTCTTGAGAAACTTTTCCGTCAGGAATATGAATATTCATAGGGTTAATATCAATATGTTTGAATAGATTTTCTTGCATAAAATAATGATAGCTTTCAGTATCGTCAACCTCCATTGGATAATATTCATCCAAATTAAAAGCAACAACGTTGTAAAAGCTCAATGCCTCTTCGTGATGAATACGAATTAATTCGTCATAAACTTTTATAGGGGAAGAACCTGTTGCTAAACCTAAAACACAGGTTTCGCTGTTTGCTTGCTTTTGTAAAATTAAATCTGCAATTTCCCGAGCTACAATTTTAGAACCAAATTCAGAAGATTTGACAATTACATTGTGAATTTTCTCAAATCTGGTTTCTTCAAATTGACCAGGTTCCTTAAAGGATATCGATACTTTATTTTTTTGCATTTATGATTGAATATTCGTTTTTGACGAGATTAATTTTTTTATTAACTTACTTACAAAGTTATTTAAAATCAAAAATTCAATAATAGAAAAATGCGTATTGTAATCGTCATATTGCGCTAATTTATTTATAAAAAATGCAAGAATTTCTTGCATTTTTAGCTTTAGTAAATATAAAAGTGAAAATTATTTTACAATTTTGTATTTTTCTGATTGTGTTATCGTCTTCCAATCATCTGTTCGAAAAGGTTCCGCTGGAAATCCATCTTTATTATAAAGGTTTGATTCACTGGCATCATCCGACCATCCAAAATGAATTGCAATTGGGTTTATTACTTTTTCACTAAAAATAACAACTTTATTATCACTAATATAAGCTGTGGCATAATGAAATATTTTATCCTTTCCAGCAATTTCAAATCCTCTCAAATTCCCATATTTGTCAGGTGTTGTTAAACCGTTTTCACAGTTTTCAAAAGTTACAATAATTTGATTGTTTCTGATTTCTAAATTTTTAAAAACAGGTCCTCTGCTTACACATTTTATATTGTAAATAGAATTTAAAGCAATAGCCGCCAATCTTTTACCAACGTCTTGTTTGTTTGTAGGATGGATGTCGTTTGGAATCCCAATATCAGTAGTAACACACATTGCAGTATTTGGCAATCGCAGAGATTGGGTTTGTGACTCTCGGAGTTCAGCCCAAGTGCTTCCAGCATTACTATTTCCATTTGCTTCATTAAAACTGGATAATTGAACAAAATAAAACGGAAAATTTCCTTGATTCCATTTTTTTCTCCAA
>CAIJFC010000132.1 GCA_903819815.1 uncultured Bacteroidota bacterium | reverse complement strand
GAGGTGCTTTTGATGGAATTGAAAAAATAATTTCTAAAAGATTGAACCGTCAAGCGATGGGATACAGCACGTCTAAAAATGCTGATAATATCAATAAAGACAATTTATTGCAATATATCATTCCAAAAGACATCAAAGATTTTGGCTTGATTCCTGAAATTATTGGTCGTTTACCGGTGTTAACTCACATGGATCCATTGGATAGAGAAACGTTGCGTGCTATATTAACCGAGCCTAAAAACGCTTTAATTAAGCAGTACAAAAAGTTGTTTTTAATGGACGAAGTGGAATTTAACATTACAGATGAAGCTTTGGACTTTATTGTAGATAAGGCATTAGAATATAAATTAGGCGCTCGTGGATTGCGCTCTTTATGTGAAGCGATTCTTACTGATGCGATGTATGATTTACCAAGTTCTGATGAAAAAACTTTGGAAATTGACCGAGAATATGCCCAACACACGTTGAGTAAAAACTTACTGAAACGCTTGGAAATAGCGTCGTAATTCTAAATAAAAAACCGTCTAATTTTAGACGGTTTTTTATTATATAGGCTGCATACTTTTTAATTTTTCCAAATAATCCCGTTGATTGGACAGCCTCGGAATTTTGTGTTGGCCCCCTAATTTATTCTGGTCTTTTAGCCAATCGTAAAATAAATTCGAACGGGCAATATTTATTTGCAATGGATTTAAAGTCATATTATTGTAGCGTTTCGCCTCATAATCTGAATTTAAAGTTTGCAGTGTTTCATCTAATATTTTCGCAAAAGCAGCCGCGTCTGAAGGGTTATTCTTAAATTCAATCATCCATTCATGCGCCCCTTTTTCTTTGCCTTTCATGAAAATAGGAGCTACTGTATAATCTACCACTTCAGTATGGGTAAGTTGACATGCTTTGGCAATAGCTCGGTCGGAATTTTCTACCATCAACTCTTCGCCAAAAACATTAATGTGGTGTTTGGTTCTTCCGGTAACTCTTATTCTGTAGGGGTTTAAAGAGGTAAATCTAACAGTGTCCCCAATCATATAGCGCCACAAACCAGAATTAGTAGTAATTACTATCGCGTAATTTTTATTTAATTCAACATCACACAATCGAATGGCATGTTGGCTGGATGTTCCGAAAACATCCATTGGAATGAATTCATAAAAGATTCCATAATCCAACATTAATAATAATTCATTGGAATCATTTCTATCCTGAATGGCAAAAAATCCTTCAGAGGCATTATAAATTTCATAATATTTGAAATCTGAATTGGGAACTATTTTTTGATATTGTTCTTTATAAGGATCAAAATTGACGCCGCCATGGAAATAAACTTCTAGATTTGGCCAAATTTCCAATAGATTGGATTTTCCAGTTTCTTCCAATACTTTATTTAACAAAACCAACATCCACGAAGGAACTCCAGCAAAACTTGTTACATTTTCGTTTTTTGTTTCATTGATTATCGCAGTAATTTTCGTTTCCCATTCACTCATCAAGGAGATTCTATTGCTTGGAGTACTTATAAATTCTGCCCAAATTGGCATATTTTCAATTAGAATAGCCGATAAATCACCAAAAAAACTATTGTTGTCTTCATAGATTTGAGAACTACCACCCAATCGTAAACTTTTTCCCGCAAAAAGCCCTGAATTTTCATTATTATTTAAGTACATGCACAATAAATCTTTACTGCCCTTGTAATGACAGTTTTCTAAAGCTTCATTACTAACAGGGATAAATTTACTTTTTGCATTAGTAGTTCCACTCGATTTTGCGAACCATTTTACAGAAGAATTCCAAAAAACATTCTGTTCTCCTAATCGGGTTCGCTCAATTAATGGCTGTAAATCCTCATAGGTTGAAATAGGAACTCGTTCTTTAAAAGTTTGGTAGGACTTAATAGACTCGTAACCGTAATCTAATCCAAGAGTCGTTTTTTCTGCAGATCGAATTAAACCCAAAAGCAATTCTTCTTGTACTTCATTAGGGTATTTTAAAAAAAGCTCAATCTGATGAATGCGCTGTTTTAAAACCCAAGAAGCGAAGGAATTGATTATAGAAATTGGCATTTCAGTTTTAGATTTAGTTTTCGACTTTTAGATTTGTTAAACAATAAACAAATGCTAACTTTACCAAAAATAGCAAATTTTACGGAACTTTAAACTTTAAACCTTAAACTTTTAAATAATGACTTACGAAGGCGTTCTAAATAAAATGCAAACGCAGTTTGAAACTCCAATTCAATATTTTTTGATCTTTCAAGATAGTTTTCTGAATGTAAATCAATTATTGAACAAGAATATTGAAATCAATTTTGTTGGTTACCAATGTTTGAATTGTGGTAAAAAGAAGAAAATATTTCGTCAAGGTTTTTGCTACGACTGTTTTTATTCCAGTCCTGCAGTTGGCGATTGGATTATGAAGCCAGAATTAAGCACCGCTCATTTAGGAATTAAAGATCGGGATTTAGCATACGAAGAACGAGTTCAATTGCAACCGCATATAGTTTATTTAGCATTGTCTAGCGAAGTAAAAGTCGGTGTAACACGTAAAACCCAAGTTCCTACTCGTTGGATTGATCAAGGTGCGGAGAAAGCCATTTCAATTGTTGAAGTTCCCAATCGATACCTAGCAGGAATTACCGAAGTAGCACTTAAAAATCATTTTGCCGATAAAACCAATTGGCGTAAAATGCTTACAAATGATATCGTTTTCACTGATTTAATTAAAGAACGAGAAAAACTCTTGCCTTTATTGCCAGATGAAGTTCAGGAATATTTTCATTTAGAAAAAAATGATTTGTTCGAAATGAATTACCCGGTTATTGAATATCCTTCAAAAATAAACAGTTTAAGTCTGGTTAAAACACCAAACTTTAAAGGTAAATTAATAGGTATAAAAGGTCAATATCTAATTTTTGAAGACGGAACGGTTTTCAATATTAGAAGTAATGAAGGGTATATTGTTAGAATTGAAGTTTAATTACTTTATAAAAAACCCTTTCAATAAAACTGTCAAAGCATTTTTCCCTTGAACAATTATTTATTAACACTCATTTCAAATATAGTTTTATTCTCATTTTCTTTTGTTAATTTGCAGTTAATATGAAATCTCAAAATCAGTCCATTTTATCGATAGGAAGTAATCAAGGCAATCGTCTTGAGATTATTCAAAAATGCATTCAATTGATACAACTGGAGATTGGAACGGTATTTTCAGTTTCAAAATTATATGAAACACCTTCTTGGGGCTTTGAAAGCGATACATTTTACAATTGCGCCATTGCAATTAATACCCACAAATCACCACAAAAAGTATTATCAGGGATTTTAAAAATTGAAAAACAACTGGGAAGAATTAGAAGTTCACAAGACGGTTACCAACCTAGAATTATTGACATTGACATTATCAGTTTTGAAAATGAGGTTTTAAATACGGCAAGTCTAGTCATCCCTCATCCACAAATGCAAAAACGATTATTTGTTTTGTTACCAATGAAGGATTTACAACTAGAATTTGTTCATCCATTATTTCAAAAATCTTTACAAGAATTAATTGACTCTTGTGAAGACAAAAGCAGCTGTAAAGTTGTTTCTAATTTGGATTTACCAATAGGAAAATACAATTTACAACAATACAATTATATTGCAATTGAAGGAAATATTGGCGCAGGAAAAACGACACTCGCAGAAAAAATTGCTCAAGATTTCAATGCTAAAACGGTATTTGAACGATTTGCTGACAACCCATTTTTACCTAAATTCTATAAAGATCAAAATAGATATGCCTTCCCACTTGAAATGTCTTTTTTAGCTGATAGATACCAGCAATTATCTGATGATTTAGCACAATTTGATTTATTTAAAGATTTTATTGTTGCTGATTATCACATTTTTAAATCGCTAATTTTTGCAAAAGTAACTTTGCAAGACGATGAATTTAGACTTTATAAAACGTTGTTTGACATAATTTACAAAGAAATGCCAAAACCCGATTTGTATGTTTATTTATATCAAAATACGGATCGATTATTACATAATATAAAACGTAGAGGCAGAAGTTACGAACAAGAAATTCCAGGGGATTATTTAGACAAAATCAATAAAGGATATTTAGATTATATCAACACCCAAACGAATTTAAATGTCTTAATTATTGATGTTTCCGAGAAAGATTTTGTAAAAAATCAAAGTGATTATGTCTTTATTTTGGATGAAATTAGAAAAAAAATGGAAGAGTAATTACCTCATTTTTTTGAAAAAATCCCAAATTACTATTCCTGCACTCACAGCAATATTCAAGGAATGTTTGGTTCCTAATTGTGGAATTTCTATTGTTCCATCAGATATTTCTACTGCTCTTTGAGAAACCCCAAAAACCTCATTTCCAAAAACCAAAGCGTATTTTTGATTTTTTTCAATTTCAAAATTTTGTAAAAATACAGAACTCTCCACTTGTTCAATTGCAAAAACTTTTATGCCCTCTGATTTTAACTCTTCAATTACTTCCAGCACATTTTCTGAGTGTTCCCAAGCTACAGTTTCGGTTGCACCCAATGCCGTTTTATGAATTTCTTTATTTGGGGGCGTGGCTGTAATTCCACAAAGAAATATTTTTTCAATCAAAAAAGCATCCGAAGTTCTAAAAACGGATCCAATATTGTTTAAACTACGAATGTCGTCAAGAACAATAATTAAAGGTGTTTTTGAAGCTTCTTTAAAATCATCAATTGACATTCTATTTAATTCACTATTTTCAAGTTTACGCATAATTAAATCTAAAATTAAAAAAAAAGCTCCCTGATATAGGAAGCTTTTATTATATAATAAAATACTTTTAGCTTTTTGGCACCGCAGGAGTAGCAGGAGTTGGATCTGGTAAAACAGTCCCTTTAATTGTCAATACTTTTGTAGGTTGACCCTCAGCATTTGATGATACAGTAACTGTTTTAGTAAAAGCACCCACTCTATCAGTTGCATAATGAACACCAATTTCGCCTTTTGCTCCAGGAGCGATTGGTTCTTTTGGGGTTGTTGGAACGGTACACCCACAAGACCCTTGTGTATTTGAGATGATTAATGGTTTGTTACCATTATTAGTAAAAACAAATTTACGAGTTCCTTCAGCATTGTGCTCAATTGTTCCGTAATCAATAGTTTCAGTTTCAAAAACTATTCCAGCGCCTTCTATTTTTTGGGCAACAGCTTTAGTTTCTGAAGGGCCTTTTGTTTTTTTAGTTTCTTGGGCGTTAGAAGTAGTAACTCCTAAAACGGTTAGCATTGCTAATAAAAATATTTTTTTCATTTTGAATTTTATTAAATTATAAAACAAATCTAAATAAAAAAATCAATTCTATTAATAAAATTATCTTAAAATTAAATTAATTTTCGAAACGACTAAATTCAGTTTAAAAATAATTAAATTCGCTTTTAGAAAATAGTTATCCATTTATAAATAATTCAAGTTGGCAGCTAAAGAAAAAGAAGTTAAGGAAACCCCATTAATGAAGCAATATAATGAGATCAAAAGGAAATATCCTGATGCTTGTTTGCTGTTTCGTGTAGGTGATTTTTATGAGACTTTTGGTGAAGATGCTGTTCGTGCTTCAAAAATACTTGGAATAACACTCACCAAAAGAGGCGCTGGCTCGGAAACCGAAACTGCATTAGCTGGATTTCCTCACCATTCTATTAATACGTATTTGCCTAAATTAGTAAAAGCAGGTCTTAGAGTTGCTATTTGTGATCAATTAGAAGATCCTAAAATGACTAAAACTATTGTCAAAAGAGGCGTTACGGAATTGGTTACTCCTGGTGTTTCAATGAATGATGAGGTTTTACATTCTAAAACGAATAATTTTTTGGCTTCCATTTATTTTGGAAAAAAAGCAATTGGAATTTCTTTTTTAGATGTTTCTACAGGTGAATTTTTAACTGCTCAAGGATCAGAAGATTATATAGATAAATTATTGCAAAATTTTAATCCAAGCGAAATCTTAATTCCTAAAAACACCAAAACCGATTTTAAAGAAATATTCGGTGAAGAATACCATAATTTTTATTTAGAAGATTGGGTTTATAAAGAAGATTATGCATTTGAAACCCTAACTACTCATTTTAAAACCGTCTCATTAAAAGGATTTGGAATTGAAGAATTGCCCGAAGGAATTATCGCTTCTGGCGCTATTTTATATTATCTTTCAGAAACACAACACAATAAATTACAACATATTTCTTCAATTCAACGAATTGCGGAAGATGCTTATGTTTGGATGGATCGTTTTACAATTAGAAATTTAGAATTGTATCACAGTTATAATCCAAACGCGGTCACTTTATTGGATGTTATCGACAGAACGCTTTCGCCAATGGGGGGAAGACTTTTAAAACGTTGGTTAGCATTACCATTAAAAGACATAAATAAAATTCGAAATCGGCACGAAGTAGTTTCTTATTTGAAAGAAAATCAAACTGTTTTAAAGCAAATCCAACATCAAATCAAGCAAATTTCTGATTTGGAACGATTAATTTCAAAAATTGCAACTGGAAAAGTTTCACCTCGTGAAGTGATTTATTTAAAGGAATCGTTGGATGCGATTATTCCAATTAAAAAAATTGCTTTGGAAAGCCCTCAAGAAGCAGTTAAGGTTATTGGAGATAAATTACACGATTGTGAATTGCTACGGGAAAAAATTAAAACCACTTTAAATCAGGATGCGCCAGTTGCTATTGCAAAAGGAAATGCTATTGCAAAAGGCGTGAATGCTGAATTAGACGATTTACGGGCAATTTCAACTTCGGGAAAAGAGTTTTTGGAAGGAATTGAAAAACGGGAATCTGAAAATACCGGAATATCCTCTTTGAAAATTTCCTTTAATAATGTTTTTGGCTATTATATAGAGGTAAGAAATACCCATAAAGATAAAGTTCCCGCCGATTGGATTCGAAAACAAACATTAGTAAGTGCCGAGCGTTACATCACCGAAGAATTAAAGGTATATGAAACTAAAATTCTGGGCGCCGAAGAGAAAATCCATAAGTTAGAATCGGAATTATTTGAGCAGTTGGTGGGTTGGATTACGACTTATATAAAGCAAGTGCAGTTAAACGCCAATTTAGTCGCGCAGTTGGATTGCTTGACTTCCTTTGCTCAATTGGCGATTGAAAATAAATACGTTTGTCCTGAATTAGATGAAACCTATGAATTAGACATTAAAAACGGTCGCCATCCTGTAATTGAAAAACAATTACCTGTAGGAACACCCTATATTGCAAATGATGTTTATTTGGACCGGGAAACCCAGCAATTAATAATGATTACGGGTCCAAATATGTCGGGAAAATCGGCAATATTGCGTCAAACCGCTTTGATTGTATTGCTGGCGCAAATGGGAAGTTTTGTTCCTGCAGACCAAGTTAGAATGGGAATTATTGACAAGATTTTCACCAGGGTAGGAGCTTCAGATAATATTTCGATGGGGGAATCCACTTTTATGGTTGAAATGAATGAAACGGCTTCGATATTAAATAATTTGTCTGATAGAAGTTTGATTTTATTAGATGAAATAGGAAGAGGAACCAGTACTTATGATGGTATTTCTATAGCTTGGGCAATTGCAGAATTTTTGCATGAACATCCTTCAAAACCCAAAACGCTTTTCGCAACTCATTACCATGAACTAAATGAGATGAGCGAATTATTACCTCGAATTCAAAATTTCAATGTTTCTGTAAAGGAGTTAAAAGACACCGTACTTTTCATTCGAAAATTAGTAAAAGGAGGAAGCGCTCATAGTTTTGGAATTCATGTGGCTAAAATGGCTGGAATGCCACAAACCGTGATTTTGAAAGCGCAAAAATTATTAAAGAAATTGGAGAAAGATCATTCTGGTGATGCCTTAACGGGAATCAAGGCGGAGAAGGAAGAATTGCAAATGAGTTTCTTCAATTTAGACGATCCTTTATTAGAGGAAATAAAAGAAGAGATTTTAAATTTGGACATAAATACCTTGACACCCATTGAGGCCATGATGAAACTCAATGAAATTAAAAGAATGTTATCTAAAAAATAATATATTTTTAATTTAAAGATTTCGTTATCAGAAGGTTAAATGGAGTGCCTTATTTTTTAAAGAAAAGGCTTGTTTAATTGAATAATTGTATTAAATTTGCCTCCGCAAACAAGTTCAACAAACTGCTTTGTATTTAAAAGTTAGGTGCGTTAATTCAGAACAAGTTAGGCGGCTCTTTTTAAAAATTGAAATGCGAAAATAGCTCAGTTGGTAGAGCGCGACCTTGCCAAGGTCGAGGTCGCGGGTTCGAGCCCCGTTTTTCGCTCTAAACCATAGAAATTAATTTTTTAATTTCAAAACGCTTGGGTGGTGAAATTGGTAGACACGCTGGACTTAAAATCCAGTGACTGTAATGGTCGTACGGGTTCAAGTCCCGTCCCGAGTACTAAAAAGCTTCAAACTTAGTTTGGAGCTTTTTTATTTTAAACAAGTTGACCCATTACTCTAAATCTAAAATCTTCAATCTAAAATCTTCAATTCAATGGGTGCTTTTGTAATTAGTAAAAGATTTGATGATTTTTATAAGTTTATTTTCACTTCTCGGAAAGGAAAAATAATATTCACCAGCTTTCGCTACGAACTCAAATTTGAATGTGAGGAAGGAATAGAATATTTTAAAAATGCGATTGATTACGTTGTTTTTGAAAAAGTAAAATCGGCCGGTGGGAAGTTCTTTTTTAAAATTATACTGGAAAACACTCATTTTGCTACGAGTAGAAAATACAACACCGAGTTATTATTGGAAAAAGGAATAAAAGAAATTCAGAACCATGCTCATAAAGCTGAAATTTTAGATTTTTCTTTGAACGAAGTTATATTTCCAGATTAATTAGGATAATTATATATAAAAAAAAGCCACGCAATGCGTGGCTTTTCAAATTCTTAGAAAGTTTCTAATTATTTTTTTGCTTCTGGAGCAGCTGGAGCAGCTTCTGCTGGAGCAGCAGCTTCTGCTGGAGCAGCAGCAGTTGTGTCAGCTGGAGCAGCAGTTGTATCTGCTGGAGCTTCTACAGCTGGAGCTTCTGCTGGAGCAGCAGCTTCTTCTTTTTTACAAGAAACAGTTGCTAAAACAGCAACAAATGCTAAACTTAAAAGTACTTTTTTCATCTTAATTAGTTATAAAAGGTTAATTATTAATTCGAAGCAAAGATATAAATTTTTTAATAGTAAAAATTATTTTTTAATTTTTTTTCAAAAAAAAATATTTTGCAACTGTTAAATTATTTAACAATTACTGT
>CAIJFC010000131.1 GCA_903819815.1 uncultured Bacteroidota bacterium | reverse complement strand
TGAATTAATCGTTCGTTTTTGAATTTTGAACGAACATCGCGACTTATTGTACTAAAAAATTGACCTACTTTTTTGGCCGTTTCTAATGTTATTAATTCTAATGGAGATACCCCAGGACGATAAACCAAATCTTTTATAGCGATATCATAATTGTTTTTGGCGTCGGCCATAAATTTATTTAGCACCTTTCCGCTTCCTTTTTCGATGGATTCAAATGTGTTTACGATTTCCTCCAAATTATCGGCAATTGTAATGAAATCATTAATTCCGTAATAAACGCGATAGGCCGGAGATAGTTTTATTAATTCGTAATAGTCGGATGGTTTTTTGTCAAAGTCGGCAAAAAATCGTTCAAAAACATCGGGCATCCAATACCAACTTGGTCCCATATCAAAAGTGAATCCCTCTTTTTTAAGTTGGCGTGCTCTTCCGCCGAGTGAATCATTTTTTTCATAAACCGTCACTTCATGCCCTTCTTTTGCTAAATAACACGCAGCCGAAAGAGATGAAAATCCAGAACCAATTATTTTGACGTTTTTTTTCATGTTTTTTTTATCATTAACGACTTATAAATAATCAACTAATTCGTTAATTGAACGAAAAATGGTTGTTTTTGGCGATATGTTATTATCGTCAATAAATTCAACCATTCTTCCTAGAAGCCATACTTTTGATGTTTCATCGTTAAGAATCTGAGAATTCATTAGTTTGATATATTTATTGATTTCCTCTTTATTGGGTTCTACTGTCATATAAGAGATAAAAGTAATATTTTCGAAATTATTTTTTATTGCCACCAAACTTTGCAATGGTACACTTTCGCCTAAAAAAATGGTTTGATAGCCGTGAAATAATATTTCGTAGTTTAGATACATTAAACCTAATTCATGAATCTCATTTGCTGGAAGAAATAAAACAAAAACCCGATCTGTTTTTTTGGGTTTTTGAATTTGTAAGTTTTCTGTAACAATGAGTAACTTTTGCTTAATTAAATAACTAATGAAATGTTCTTGTGCTGGAGATATTGTATCCGTTTGCCATAATAACCCAATTTCGTTCATTAACGGAATAAAAATATCGAAGAAAACCTCTCGGAATGATTTTTCTGAAAGTAATTCGTCATAGGTTTTAAAAAAAAGCGTTTGATCGAAATTGATCATTGCCATTTTAAAAGCCGAAATGGCGTGGTTTTTTACACTTTTTGTAGTTATTATTTCCCGAACTATTTCAGGTATTTTTTCATCGGGTATTTTTGAAATTCGCGATATTTTATAACCGTGATTATGAAGAAGCGTAATGTTTAGCAGCTTTTGCAAATTAGACAAATCATAATAACGAATATTTGATTCAGTCCGTAAAGGGGCAAAAACATTGTATCTTTTTTCCCAAATCCGAATGGTATGAGCTTTGATACCAGAAATGTTTTCTAGGTCTTTAATGCTAAAAATATTTTTTACACTGTTCATCTTTTATTTAAATTCTTTAAACAAAAGTACTCTTTTTTATTGGATATTAAATTTTTTATTAATTGAAATACTTTTAAACAAAAAAAAGTCCTTCAAATTAGATTTTGAAAGACTTTGATTACTGTTTTTTATTTATTTATTCTATTCTCACAGAAACTCTTCGGGCCAATCCCATTGCGGCATCTTTTGGATAAGAAACATCAACCCCTTGACCTTCAATTGCAATTTTTCCGGAATCAATCCCAGAAGCGATTATGATATCTTGAACTTTATTGGCTCTTCTTTTTGATAATTCCATATTCAAATTTTCATCGCCCGTGGCATCCGCAAAACCGGTTAATACGATTTTTGCATCTGGATGAGATCGTAAAAAACGAATAATATAATAAAGATTACCCATGGAACTTTCAGCTGGCGTGTCTTTTCCAAGTTCAAAAAAGATATTGATGTAGCCGCCTTTAATTAATTCGGCCGCAACATCGGCTTTTTCATAATTTGCGTTGGTTCCGTTGTTAGAGCTAGTTATAAAAGTTTCTTTTGGTTCCATTTCGTCAGGAACTCCGTTATTGTTTTTATCAATAAATTTCCCGCGACTATCAACAGTTACGCCGTTTGGAGTATTGTTTTCAAGGTCTAAATAATCCACCACGCCATCTCGGTCTGTGTCGTTCATTTGAGTTTCAATAAGGTCTAATCTTTCGCGCGCTTCTTTGTCTTTTTTGTTGGCCGTATTGTCAAAAACTGCCCAATCGGCATGCTTTTCTTGACGACCTAAATAGAAAGTAAGTCCTGTAGAAATAATGAAAAGTTTCCCCGTTAAATTATTTTCTGTTGAAGAATTAGTTCCGTCCCAATTAAAATGCTGTCTAATATTATTAATTAAGGAAAAATCAGAGGAAAATACGATTCGATTGGAAATTCTGAATTGAGGGGTTATCCCAAAAATAATTCCCGCATCTTTTTCAGTCACGCCTGAATTTACACCTGATTTTGGTTCAAAAAGCGAAGCTTGAATTCCGGCATGCGCTACTATTCCAAAACGAGAAGTGAAAGATTCAAAACGGGCTAATCTCTCTAAATTTATAACCCCCTGAAGCGCCAATCGATTGGATTCTGTTTTAAATGGTAGGGAATTTCCACCCGAAATATTTTCATATTTATCAAAGGCATAATCCAATTTAAAACCAAAAGTCGTAGACAACATATAACGAACTCCAAAATCAAAATGATTGATTTTGTTTATTTTATACGTATCATTATTATTGGAGGAATAATAGCCATTTGAAAAAGGGGTAATCGGTTTGTTTAAACCAACATTAGTTTCAATAGACCAACGGTTGTAAATACTATCGTTGGAAGCAATATCGACTTCCTCTTGTGCGGAAATTGTGTTTTGTGCGAATAGAATTAAACCTAAAAGTAGTGCGTTTTTCATGGTTTTTTGCTTTTTTATATGGTATGTTTTTTGTTTGACTTTCCAAATGTAGCAAACCTTTTGAATTGCATTAGATAAATCATCTATTTAGCTTCATTTTTTAATATATCTTAAATAATTTCATTAAGTGATATTAGAATTTCTAATTTTCTATTTTAATTTTTCATTGAAATAATTATACCTGACGATTGTTTGTTAGAATTATAATACCTATTTTTGTTAATATTATTATAAAAAAAACAAAAATTCCGTAGCATTTTTGTTAACTTAATATAACTATTCAAATCTAATTGCTAGTTATGGGGCTATTAAAAAATAAAATATTTATGAAAAAATTAATTAATTATTCGTTATTATTCTTTGTTGGAATTTTATTTATTTCATGCAGCAAAGACAGTAGTTCACCTTCAGTAGTAGGAAAATGGCATTTTACAGCAAATGGTGCTAAAGGTACAGGAAGTTCAATTGTATGGACTTTAAATCAAGAAAATGCATGTGAATTGCAAAGTTATAGTGAGTTTGTTAGTAATGGAACTTTTTTAGATCAATATTATTACACTAACCTTACTACAGGAGCTTGTGTTTTATCCGTTGACCCAACTCCAAACTCAAGTTCAGAAACATGGGTGAGAAGTGGTGATGATATTGTTCTTACTTTTACTGATTTCACAGTAACTCCTACGAATGTTGATACTTTCAAAGTACGTATTGTGTCTTTGACTGACTCGGAAATAATTACTCAAAATTATGATCTTAATACTAATACTACTTTAATAGACAGTTACTCTAAAGCTACTAGAAGATAAAAAACTTAAAGCACTGTTTACTTATTAATTTATCCAAATTAATTAATAACCATAGTGAAAATTGAATAGTATTCAATTATTAATAAAATTGAGCAATCGTTTAGTAGCATCAACACCAATAACTGAATAAGAGACAAACACCACAATTGGAGTGTATCTAGATTGTATTTGTTCAAATTGTAAATTCCAAAGTTGTTGTTGTTGATGTGAAAAAGATTATTTTAAAATAATAGTTTAAAGTAATACAAATTGGGAACTATCCGAAAAGCCAATTCAATACATAATTAGG
>CAIJFC010000130.1 GCA_903819815.1 uncultured Bacteroidota bacterium | reverse complement strand
TGGGGCTGAACCCGGAAGTATTTTAGCGTCTTTATTTCTCCCTGGATACACCCCAGTAAGCAAACCATATCGGCTAGGAGTGCAAGTTGCCGAGGTCGCATATCCATTTGTAAATCGAACTCCTCCATTGGCTAAAGCATCAATATTGGGCGTTTTTATTGCGGTTGCTCCATAACAACTTAAATCTCCATATCCTAAATCGTCTAAATAAATAAAAACAATATTCGGTTTTACTGTTTTATCATTTGTTTGACTGTTGCTTTTTATACTAACTGTAAAAGCTAAAAAGCTTAAAACTATATATTTGATTTTCATTGGTTAATGGGTTTTTACCTTTGCTTTTTTTGCTTTTTTCACCAATGGAAAAATTTCAGATTCTACTCTGGCGGTTTGAGCTATTTTAATAAACTCTGCTTTAAGATCTGGCATTGTTTCGGCTAAATTATTTTTTTCAAAAGGATCTTGAGCAAGATTGTAAATTTCAATATTTTGTTTTTGAGTTGCCTTATCGTAAACAAAATTTGCCTTCATATCCCCTTTTCTGATGGCTTGACTTTGGCTGCGTTCCCAATACAGATAATCGTGCTGTTTTTGATTGTCAGTTTTTCCTAAAAGTGTAGGTAAATAAGAAATTCCGTCAATATTATCAGGTGTTTTTGCCTTTACAATTTCTGCACAAGTAGGCAAAAAATCCCAAAAAGCGGAGATATGATTACTACTGCTTCCAGGAATAATTTTCCCTTTCCAAAAAGCAATTAAGGGGCTTTTAATTCCACCTTCATACACTTCAGATTTTCTTCCTCTTAAATCTCCACCACTACGCAGGTAACTATCTTCTTCCTTAGTAAGTGCCGATCCATTATCACTTGCGAAAATTATTAAGGTATCATCCAACAGATTCAGTTCTTTTAATTTCGCCACAATTTCGCCTACTTCTTGGTCTAATCTCGACGTTAATGCCGCATATTTAGGAACACTGAAATCTTCAGAATGAGCATCTCCTATCGGAAATCCTGTTTTTTCGGCATAGTATTCTAATGTTTTATCATCGGGTTGGTGATACGGATTATGAGGTAAAGTAGGACAAAAATACAAGAAGAAAGGGTTGTTTTTATTGTCTTCAACAAACTCTAATGCTCTATCTTTAATAATATCAGCGCTATACACAGAATAGGGAGCGTCTATATTTGAATTCAATTCCACTAAGTCATTTTTACGCAAATAGGAAGTGAAATAATTATGGGCATGAATTTGACCATTATAACCATAAAACTGGTCAAAACCTTGATTGTTTGGAGATCCTTCTGAAGCTGGATAACCCAGTCCCCATTTCCCAAAAGCTCCAGTTGTATATCCTGCAGTTTTCAAGATTTCAGCAACTGTAATTTCACTTGCTGGAATAGGCTCATTACCTTCATAAGGAAGTGGTTTATTATCTCTTATATAAGCATGTCCCGTATGTTTTCCCGTCATTAAAGTTCCTCGCGAAGGAGCGCAAATATTAGATCCACAATAATGATTAGAAAATTTCATTCCCTCTTTTGCCAATTGATCAATGTTTGGAGTTTCTATTATTTTACCGCCATAGCTCCCCAACTCATTGTATCCCATATCATCGGCTAAAATGAAAACTATATTGGGTTTTTTAGTATTTTTTGTTTCTTGGGCTTGTATCCCAAATGCTGCTAGTAGGATAGCAAAAGTTAGTATGTTTTTTGTATTCATTGTTGTTGTTGTTTTATATAATAAATTAATTCTCCCCGTCTTTTTCAACAAAACCTGAAGGTATTGGGACTGTTTTTTTTCCAAATTTCTCAAAAAACTTGTCAAACATACTATAATACTTGTCTTTATACAATTTTTTTATTTTTTCCTCACGAATCTGTGGATAGTAATCAAAAACGTCTCCTTTACCAAGTACTCTAGGGTCTTTTTGCTTTTTTAAATCGGATTCCATCTTCGTTTTTAGTTCTTTGATTAAGGAAGCGTATTGGGGATCAGATGCGATATTGTTGACGCAATCAGGATCTTTTTCTAAATCAAAGAGTTCATCAGCAGGGCGTTTGCCAAAAGACAATTTAAAATAATTATAATCTATATCCCCTTCTTTTAAACCCGTCAGATAATTTTTTGTTGGAGAATCGTCGCAATTATTATATTTAAATTCTGGATCTCCAACAGGCCATCTGTTC